>CAMENQ010000068.1 GCA_945928585.1 uncultured Roseburia sp.
ATTCGCGAATTTTTGGTTTCTTAATTTCACGCTGTTGCTTTAGGCAATTTCCTGTTATACAAGAACCGGAGTTGGTGTACCGGAAAAATCGTATACTGTATCGTAGCGCCTTATGGTTATATGCTTTAGAAAAAGCATATAATCATAAGGCACTACGATGAAGTATACGATTTTTCTGGTACACCAACTCCGGTTCTTTTTTTAAATAATAGGCAATTTATAAAGCAACAGCGCGAAATTAAGGAACTAAGATTAAATTAATGTTAAAATATAATTGCATGATTACACAAAAACGTTTATAATAATATAAGAATATATGAAATAGTCGTTAGGAGACAGGGTATGTGTAAAGTCAATAAAAAAGAAGACTATGAAGCACTGGTCAGAGATATGGAAAAAGAACTCAGGCGTAATGAGGCTATGACAGATATAGTAAAGTATCTTCAGAATGACTCGCCTATAGAAGATGTTATAAGCCATATCTGCAAAATTATCTGCAAATACTTAGATGCTTCCATAGTAGGCGTTGCTAAGCTGAAACAGGCCGGAGTTAAATATATATCAGTAGGAGCCCATGAAGAAGCCAAACAGGGAAAATGGGAGCTTATATTAGATAAATTAAAAGAACACAATATAGTTTTAAGTGAAAACCAAACTGTATCAGCTACAGATAACCAGCCTGTGGTAAACGTACTAAAAGAATCGGGAGTTTCAGATATAGTTGTACATGGTATAAAGATTACAGATATTACCGATATGTTTCTTATGGTTATATCTGAAAATCACAGATGCTGGACTGACGAGGAGCTTTTATTTACAAACAGTATAGCCAGTATGATACATACAGTTATAGAAAGAAGAATCGCCAAAAATTCTTTAGCAGGCTCATATGAGGCATTGAAGGATATCCTTGACAATATAGGTATAGGCATATATGTTATAGACAAGGAAAGTAAGGAGATATTATTTTCAAACAAAACTATGGTAAAGCTTATAGGGGAGAATCCTACAGGCCATAAATGCAGTGAATTTCCTATTGGAAAGGAAGAAAGGCAGAATTGCAGTGAATGTGATTATCTTAAGAAAAGCAGCTTTTACAGGGAAGTTTACAACACTGCCAAAAATGCATGGTATGTAATAAAGAATAATGATATTACATGGGTAGATGGAAGGTGTGTGTCACTTTGTTCTGTTACCGATGTTACCGATAAGAAAAAATATGAGAAAAGGATTGAATTTCAGGCAAATAATGATTTCCTTACAGGTCTTTACAATAGAATGAGATGTGAAAAGGATTTATTCGAAACAATAAGCAGAGCCATAGACGAAGGTAAAAGCGGTATGGTTATGTTTATTGATTTGGATAATTTTAAGCATTTAAATGACGGACTTGGACACCAGTTTGGAGATTTGCTTTTGAAAATGATTTCCATAGGTATACAGCAGATAAAGGGCATTGAAAATAACTGCTATCGTATGGGCGGAGATGAATTTGTTATACTCATTGAACCGGAGAATATGTACCGTGCAGAGGAAATTATAAGGTCTGTGGAGGATTTATTTAAAAATCCATGGTATTTAAATGGTACTGAGTATTACTGTACTATGAGTATGGGTGTGGTTTGTTATCCGGAGGACGGAACAGATGTAAATGAGCTTATAAAAAAAGCTGACATTGCTATGTATGATGCCAAAAAAAGCGGTAAAAACAGAGTTGAATATTATAATTCAGAGCAGGAAGGTACATCCCTTAAGAGACTTGATGTGGAAAACAATATGCGTTCAGCAGTATCATTAGGCTGCGATGAATTTAAGGTATATGTACAGCCTATATTTGATGTGGCAACTGGAAAATGCATAGGCGGAGAGGCACTTATAAGATGGGACAGTGAAAATCTTGGATTTTTAAATCCGGGAGATTTTATTCCACTTGCTGAAAATTTAGGTTTAATAAATGTTATAGGAGATTATTTTCTTGAACTTGCATGCAGGATAAACAAGTCATGGTCAGATATGGGCGTAGATGCTCATTTAAATGTAAATTTATCAATTGTCCAGCTTATGCAGAATTCTATAGTTGATAACATAAAGAAAATAATTGAAAAGACAGGTGTTAAGCCAGAAAATATAGTGCTTGAGGTAACGGAATCCCTTGCCATAAATGATATGAAACGTATGATGAAAATTTTATCAGAGCTAAAGAATATTGGAGTAAACATAGCACTGGACGATTTCGGCACAGGATATTCATCTTTAAGTTATATCAGACAGATGAGCTTTGATATTATTAAGGTTGATAAAACCTTTGTAGATGATATTGTAGATGATGATTATTCAAAAACCTTCGTAAAGCTTATAACAGAACTTTCTGAGCAGCTTAATGTTAAAGTATGTATAGAAGGTGTGGAAACGGAGGAACAGTTAAACACCCTTAAAAAAATGAATGTATCTATGATACAAGGCTTTTTTTACGGAAAGCCTATGCCGTATATTGAATTTCAGGAGAAATATCTTGGTATAAAAAAGTAATATGTAGTCTGATGAAACAATAACTTTGTATAAATGTATGTTTTAGGAGAAAAAAATGAGGGAATTATCAGGAAAAAAAAGAATAAAAGGTATAGCTTTATGCATACTGCTTATATGCGTTTTTACGGTGCTTTTTTCTAAAGAATATTATGCAGAAAAAGAAGTGACAGAAAAAACCGGAAGAGTATTGTTTATAAGTTCATATTCATATGGATGGAATACTGTGCAGCTGCAGATAGAAGGAATAAAGGACGGACTTGGGGAAAATATAGTTATTGATTATGAATTTATGGATACGAAAAGAGTAAACGATGAAATAAGCAGCCGGCAGTTTTATGAAGGCATTAGATACAGATTGTCAAAGGTAGAGCCTTACGATGTAATTATAACAGGTGACGATGCAGCATTTAATTTTGCACTTGATTACAGAGAAGAACTGTTTAAGGATGTTCCTATTGTTTTTGAAGGAGTAAACAATGTGGAACTTGCCATGGAAATGTCAGAGGATTCTCTTATTACGGGAGTTATAGAAAAACTTTCTTTTGAGAAAAATATTGATTTTGCATTAAGTATGTTTCCTGAAGCAAGAAAGGTTGTGGCAATACTTGATGACAGTCTAACAGGACAGGCGGAGAGAAAATCTTACTATGAAAATGCACAAATGTATCCGAGTATGAGCTTTACGGAGATTAACACTTCTGAACTTACATCAGATGAACTTGTGAAAGCATTTTCTGACATAGAGGAAAATACGATACTGATTTACATTGTTATGACTGAGGATGCCAGTGGAAAACAGTATACTACTAAACAGTCTGTAAGTTTGATATCAGAATATGCCAGTGTCCCTGCGTTCCAGATGGTATCAGGAGGTGTAGGACTTGGAATCCTTGGTGGAAATATGGTGTCTATGGAGCTTTCAGGCAAGCTGGCGGCAGAGATGGCAACAGATATTATAAATGGAAAAAATCCCGCAGACATAAGCGTTGTGACGGAAAGTCCAAATATATATAGTGTGGATGAGGATGTCATGAGAAAATTTAATATTGATTTGTCACTTATTCCTGAAGGTGCAGAAGTGATAAATCATAATGCATCACTTATGGATGAACATAAGGAGGTGATTGTTCCGTTTATGATAATATTATCACTTCTCATTGTTATTGTAATAATAATGATTGTGTATAATATAAGAAAACGAAAAATGACAAATGAACTGAAAAAGGCAAAAAACTATTTACAGTATGCCAGCAGTCATGATTCACTTACCGGTTTGAAAAACAGAGCCTGTTTTGATGAAGAACTGCCCCAAATACTTGAAAGAAAAGAACCATGTTCAGTTATAATGATTGACATTGATAATTTTAAAGGTATAAATGATGGTTTTGGACACAATATAGGTGATGAGGCATTAAGACAGATAGGCGGAAGACTTATGCGGATTGATTTTGATGAATTTGTACCATACAGATTTGCCGGTGATGAGTTCATAGCCATAGTAAAATCGGTCGATAAGGAAAGTGTTGAGGAATGTGTAAAAAAATGTATTGGTATATTTGAACATCCTTACAGACTGAATGGAGAATTCTATGAGATACACGGAAGCATTGGCGTAGCAGTATATGAGGAAGGTGACACAGTGCTTAATCTTATTGGTCATGCAGATGATGCTATGTATAAAATAAAAACCTCCGGAAAGAATGCATATGGATTTTATGAAAGATATTGACAACTAATCAAAAAAGTACTATTATCATATCTGATAAGTAGGAAATAAAACCTGCTTATCAGATATTTTTGTTTATAGAAAGGAAAAGCAAATGAGAATTTCTACAAAAGGCAGATATGCATTAAGACTTATGCTTGACTTAGCAATGAATATGGACAAGCAGCCTGTTCGTGTAAAAGATATATCAGTCAGACAGGAAATATCTGATAAGTATCTGGAGCAGATAATATCTGTTCTTACAAAAGGCGGTTTCGTCATAAGCTCAAGGGGGCCACAGGGTGGATACAGACTTGCAAAGGAACCGAAGGAGTATACAGTGGGAAGCATACTCAGACTTATAGAGGGTAAGCTTTGTCCGGTAGCCTGTCTTGAAACAGAAAATAACACCTGTGACAGAAAGGAAGCATGTATAACTTTGCCTTTATGGGAAAAACTGGACGAGGCAATTAACAATGTAGTAGATAATGTCACGCTGCAGGATTTGATAGACTGGAATGAAGAAAAGAAAGGAAAGGATGAATAAAAAATGGAGGAAAAGAAGATATTGTATTTAGATAATGCAGCTACTACAGCTGTGGCACCTGAGGTTGTGGAGGCTATGCTTCCTTACTTTACGGAGTATTACGGCAACCCGTCAAGTATATATGGTTTTGCGGCAAAATCAAAGGCTGCTGTGGACAAGGCGAGAGAGGTTATAGCAAATTCTCTCGGTGCAAAGCCGGAGGAGATTTATTTTACAGCTGGAGGAAGTGAGTCAGACAACTGGACACTTGTAGCTATGGCAGAAGCTTATAAGAGTAAGGGCAAGCACATTATAACGAGCAAGATAGAGCATCATGCCATATTGCACACATGTGAGTATCTTGAAAAGAACGGATATGAAGTAACATATCTTGATGTAGATGAAAACGGTCTCGTAAATCCTGCTGATGTGGAAAATGCCATAAGACCGGATACAATTCTCATTTCAATAATGTATGCCAACAACGAAATAGGCACTATAGAACCTATTGGAGAAATAGGAAAAATAGCAAAATCTCATGGAGTGTTTTTGCATACGGATGCTGTTCAGGCATATGCCCATATTCCTATAAATGTTGATGAGGAAAATATTGATTTACTCAGTGCAAGCGGTCATAAGTTCCACGGACCAAAGGGTATTGGTTTCCTTTATATAAGAAAAGGAATAAAGATGGGATCATTTATTCATGGCGGAGCACAGGAGAGAAACAGAAGAGCAGGAACCCACAATGTACCGGGTATAGTAGGCATGGCAAAGGCTGCCGAGCTTGCCATGGAGCATATGAAAGAGCGTATGGATAAGCAGATAAAGGTAAGGGATTACTTTATTGAAAAGGTGCAGAAGGAAATACCATATGCAAAGATAAATGGAGATTTAAAGAAGAGACTTCCAAATAATATAAATGTATGCTTTAGATTTATAGAGGGCGAGTCAATGCTTATTATGCTTGATATGAAAGGCATATGTGCTTCAAGTGGCTCTGCATGTACATCAGGCTCTCTTGACCCGTCTCATGTTCTGCTTGCAATAGGTCTTCCCCATGAGATTGCACATGGCTCATTGAGACTTACCATATCTGAAGATACTACCATAGAGGATATGGATTATGTACTTGGAGAATTAAAGACTATAGTGGAAAGACTTAGAGATATGTCACCATTGTATCAGGATTTTGTTTCAAAATCTTAAATGTTAAAAATAGGACTTACAGGAGGATAATTAAAAATGTATAGTGAAAAGGTAATGGACCATTTTTCTAACCCGAGAAATGTAGGAGAAATAGAAAATGCCAGTGGCGTAGGGACTGTCGGCAATGCAAAATGCGGCGATATAATGCGTATTTTCTTAGATATAGATGACAAGACAAAGATTATAAAGGATGTAAAATTTAAGACCTTTGGATGCGGTGCGGCAGTAGCTACAAGCAGTATGGCTACGGAACTTGTTAAGGGAAAAACTATTTATGAGGCACTTCAGGTAACGAATAAGGCTGTAATGGAGGCTTTGGACGGGCTTCCACCGGTGAAGGTACATTGTTCACTGCTGGCTGAGGAGGCCATACATGCGGCACTTTGGGATTATGCTGAAAAGAATGGAATAGTTATAGAGGGACTGGAAAAACCGAAAAATGATATTAGTGAGGGGGAGGAAGAAGAGGAGTATTAAAAATAGAATTGACAACCTGAAAATATTGTATTAAACTAATGGCAGTTAAATATTTAACACGATGACGAGACGAGTAAGTTTTGCAGAAGGGATTACAGAGAGGAATGATGGCTGAGAACATTCCATTCCGGTGAGACTGAAGACTACCTCTGAGTGGCCCTAATCCGGCCCGGTGATTACGTTATAATCAAATGAGCGGCAGATATAAATACATTTATATTTGCAAGTAAAGGTGGAACCGCGATTATTCGTCCTTACAGTACATTTATGTATTGTAAGGATTTTTTTATCTGAGGAGAAAAGTGCCGCTGCCAAGCGGCGCTTAGGGAAAAAACAGAGCAGCAGTATGAAAAATCGCAACCAGAAATTCGCGAATGCGAATTTGCAAGCACCGCTGCCGGGCGGCGCTTTGGGAGAAACCAAAAGCAACATCATAAAAAAAGAAAGGACGAAAAAACAATGAAGATTACATTAAAAGATGGTTCTGTAAAGGAATATTCTCAGGCTATGTCTGTTATTGACATTGCAAAGGATATAAGTGAGGGTCTTGCAAGAGTGGCATGTGCCGGAGAAGTAAACGGAGAGGTTGTAGACCTTAGAACAGTAATAAATGAGGATATAAATTTAAGTATTTTAACATTTGAGGATGAAAAGGGAAAGGCAGCATACCGCCACACTTGTTCCCATGTACTTGCAGAAGCAGTAAAGAGACTGTATCCAGAGGCAAAGCTTGCCATAGGCCCGTCTATAGACACAGGCTTTTATTATGATTTCGAACATGAGCCATTTTCAAGAGAGGATTTGGATAAAATCGAAGCAGAGATGAAGAAGGTCATCAAGGAAAATGCTGATATAGAGAGATTTGAGCTTCCAAGGGAAGAAGCAATTAAATTTATGGAGGAAAAAAACGAGCCATATAAGGTAGAACTTATAAAAGATCTGCCGGAAGATGCAGTTATTTCCTTCTACAGACAGGGTGACTTCACAGACCTTTGCGCAGGCCCGCATCTTATGAAGACAGGTATAATTAAGTCATTTAGGCTTATATCTTCATCAGGAGCATACTGGAGAGGCAATTCAGATAATAAAATGCTTGCCAGAATATACGGTACGGCATATACAAAGAAGGCAGATCTTGATGCTTACTTAGAGCATCTTGAGGATATAAAGAAAAGAGATCACAATAAGCTTGGCCGAGAGATGGAAATATTTACAACTGTTGATGTTATCGGACAGGGACTTCCTCTTATTATGCCAAACGGTGTAATCATAATGAATACTCTTAAGAGATGGATAGAGGATGAGGAAACAAAGAGAGGCTATATAAGAACACAGACACCTCTTATGGCAAAGAGTGACCTTTACAAGATTTCAGGACACTGGGATCACTACAAGGACGGAATGTTTGTACTTGGTGATGAGGAAAAGGATGATGAAGTATTTGCATTAAGACCTATGACATGTCCATTCCAGTATTATGTATACAAGGCAAGCCAGAAGAGCTATCGTGACCTGCCATGCAGATACGGTGAAACCTCAACACTTTTCAGAAATGAGGATTCAGGAGAAATGCATGGACTTACAAGAGTTCGTCAGTTTACAATTTCAGAGGGACATCTTATTGTAAGACCAGACCAGATGGTAAAGGAATTTAAGGATTGTATAGCACTTGCCCAGTATTGTCTGCAGACACTTGGCGTAGAGGAGGATGTAACATATCATCTTTCAAAGTGGGATCCTGCTGATACAAAGAAGTATATTGGTGCTCCAGAGGTATGGGAGGAAACTGAGCAGCATATAAGGGATATATTAAATGAATTAAATATTCCGTTTGTGGAGGACGTAGGAGAAGCAGCCTTCTATGGACCAAAGGTAGACATTAATGCTAAAAATGTATACGGCAAGGAAGATACAATGATTACAATTCAGTGGGATGCCCTTCTTGCAGAGCAGTTTGATATGTACTACATCGATGAAAAGGGTGAGAAGGTAAGACCATATATTATCCACAGAACATCAATGGGCTGTTACGAGAGAACTATTGCATGGCTTATTGAAAAGTATGCAGGTCTGTTCCCTACATGGCTTTGTCCTGAACAGGTAAGAGTACTTCCTATTTCAGAAAAATATGCTGATTATGCAAAGAAGGTAGAGGAAGAACTTAAAAATAATGATATCAGAGCTTCAGTGGACAACAGGGCAGAAAAGATAGGCTTTAAGATAAGAGATGCCAGACTTAAGAGAGTTCCTTATATGCTTGTAGTAGGACAGAAGGAAGAGGAAGAAGGAAAGGTATCAGTAAGAAGCCGTTACTTAGGAGATGAAGGACAGAAGGATTTGTCTGTATTCATAGATGATATCTGTAAGGAAATCAGAACTAAGGAAATCAGAAAAATAGAGGTTACTGAGGAAAGCAAGTAACCCGGAGCTGTATAATGTATACCGGATTCGAGTCGGGATGAATAAAGAGGAGTTATGTAAAAGGAAAGGGTATATATGGAGAAGAAGGATTTTAAAAGTAAATGGGATAATTACTGGTATTATTATAAGTATCATACACTGGCAGGCATATTTGTACTTGTGGTTATTGTGCTTATAGTAATATCCTGCACTAACAGGGATGTTGAGGTAGAGCTTACCCTTGTAGATACTACTGCACTTGTAAATGACATTGATATGAAAGAAGAAATCTATGCAGATTTTGGAGGGAAGAATGACCTTGATACAGAAGGTCTGCTTATGAGATCCCAGGCTGATTATGTAGATGATATTACTGCAGAGAGAACAGGTGCAAAAAGTATAGCAGGAGCTATTGAATCAGGCGAGATTGACGGGATTTTTGTTTATAGGGGCATAGAAATCAGGCAGGAGTATGTTGGAAATATAGAAAAAGTACTTCCACAGGATTTACTTGATGAGCTTGATGAGTACCTTATAGGTTATCTTATGGTTGATGACAATGGTGACACATATGACTCTGAAATAACTGCAGGCATTGTAGTCAATGAAGCAAAGCGTTTTGTGGAGACTTATGGCGACATAGAGGATTATGTGGTTTTACAGATACCGGAAAATTGTCAGCATCCGGAAAATGTTATTGCTTTTATAAAATATCTTTTTGATATACAGTAAAATATATGAAAAATGCTGTAGCACTAAGAAAATTTTATACAGTACCCGGGTGCCATATGGATATATAAT
>CAMENQ010000069.1 GCA_945928585.1 uncultured Roseburia sp.
TCGCATTCGCGAATTTTTGGTTTCTTAATTTCACGCTGTTGCTTTAGGAATTTCCAATTATATAAGAAACAGTCCGGTTCTTACGATACCTGTAGTCAGGGGACCGGTTTATTTGGTGCCGGACACGGTCAGGTGGCTATATATTATGTGCGTAAGCATTGAGGAGGCAATTAGAAATTTATTAATATGCTGCGGTTATCTTCTTAGCAGAGGCCGTCTGTCTGAGGAAGTGGCTGAGAATTCAGACACTTCCGAGTTACGGCCGCCGCTTAGAAGATAGCCGCAGCATATTAATAAAATTTCTTATTGCCTCTGAAGCTTACGCACATAATATATAGCCACCCGACCGTGTCCGGCATCAAATAAACCAGTCCCCTGACTACAGGTATCGTAAGAACCGGACTGTTACCTATATTACCTTGTGTCCTGCCCATTTTCCTGACATAAATCTTATAGTAAATAAAATTCCTCTTATAGTCCAGTCTGCAAACATACCTATCCATACTGCCATCGGTCCCATTCCAAATACCCTTGCCAGAAAGATACATAGGCTTACCCTGCACAGCCACATGGTACAGCATGATAAAATCATAGAAAATTTCACATCTCCTGCTGCCCTTAACCCATAGGCAGGTACAAATGATAATGTCCATACTACAGGCTTTACTATTGTTATGGCGCACATCATCTGAAAGCACAATTTTGCACTTTCAGGCTCCATGCCTGCTATTAATGTGACAGGTTTTGTAAGTGCAAATACTAAAAGGCAGCTTGATACAACTACTATTTCTCCAAGAGCAGTCAGCTTCTTTATGTAATACACTGCCTCGTCCTTTCTTCCTGCTCCCATACATTCACTGACTACAGTCATAAGGCCAATTCCTATACCTATGCCGCCTATACCATTTAAGTTTTCAAGTATATTTGTCATAGCCTGTGCCGCTATTGCTGCCGTACCCATTGTGGATACCGTCGACTGTATGGCAAGCTTTCCAAACTGAAACATACAGTTTTCAACACCTGACGGTATGCCTATTAAAAGTATTCTCTTTATAACCGGAAAATCAGGTCTTATTTTTTTGTATTCCCTTATGGCAAGCTTATTTGAACTGTTATGCAGCTTTATCATTACAACTACTCCGCAGAATATTCTTGAAGCAAGTGTGGAAATAGCCGCTCCTGCCACTCCCATATGAAAGCCCCATATAAGTATGGCATTTCCCGCCACGTTAAGTACATTTGAAATGACTGATATTGTCATAGGTGTTTTTGTATTTTCCTGTGCCCTGAATATAGATGCTCCTGCATCATATATGGCTATAAACGGAAATGAAAGGGCTGTATAAAAGAAATATGTTCTTGAAGCTGTCATTACATCTGCCTCTACCCTGCCAAAAATAAGACTGAGCATTGGATTTCTTAAAATAAGAAAAATAACTGTTATTGTAACGGATATTGCCGTTGTTACTAACAGTACCTGCTTCGCAGCTCCTCTTGCTGCCTTTGTGTTTCCGCTGCCGACGTAATGAGAACATACTATAACTCCGCCTGCTGCCAGTGCCGTAAACAGCTGTATGATAAGTATGTTTATGGAATCTACCAGAGATACTGCCGATATAGCTTCTGAGCCTACATTACTTACCATTATGGTATCTATTATTCCCATAAACGAATTGAGAAGCTGCTCTATAATAAGTGGTATAAGCAGCTTTCTCAAATCAATATTGCTAAATAAATGTTTTGTCTGTAGTCCGGTATCTGTACTCATCTTTTATCTCCAGTTTTCAATAAAATCAAATATAATATCAAGTATTTCCCTGCTCCAGAATGTCCCTTCGTGGTCAGCACCTTCCACAGTCACCATATCTGCTTTTGCGTTAAGCTCCATCAGTGCATCATACATTTTCTTTCCCTGATTATATGGTATAAGCCTATCACTGTCTCCATGTGCAATAAGAAAAGGAGGAAGTTTTACGTCTCTTTTTTCATTTATCATATCCATAACTATATGGTATGGACTCATTTCTCTTAACACGCTCATATTTTCATCAATATGTCCGCCTGAAAGAGCAAGAAAATTACTCTTTAAATCACTGTTAAAGTTTTCATCCTTCATGCTCTCCACAAGGTCTGTAGGTGGAAAGCAGGCAATACAATAATCTACCTTGTCTGAGTATTCTTTATATTCATCTGTCACATATCTTTCATCACCTATGGTAAGTGCTGTAAGAAGAGCAAGATTTCCTCCGGATGATGTTCCCCAGATTCCTATTTTTTCCGTATCTATTCCATACTCCCTTCCATTACATCTTAAAAATCTTATAGCCGTTTTCACGTCCTTAAGACATGCCGGAAAAGGATATCCCTCATTACAGTTTCTGTGAGTTATTGTTGCCACCACATAGCCTTTCTTTACAAGTTCACAAAGCTGTGGCACCTCCATCCATACATTTGGAAAGGTCCATCCGCTTCCCTGAACAAATACAACAAGAGGATACGACGGAGTATCACCATTTACTCTGTCCCACCAGGGGTTTATTATCTGTAATTTTAATTCAGACTGTTTTTCACCTTTGCCTTCTGAACCGTCTGAAAAAGTTATATCATGTATGATTTCTGCCATTCCTTCTAATGAAGGATTATTTTTTATTGTTATGTGACTCATTGTTTCCCTCCATACTATATGTTCTTACTGCCACCAACCGTAAGATACCGCTAATCTGCCATACAAACCGACTGTTATTCCCTGCATAAAATCTGACTGCTTATTATTGTGAAAACTGGCTGTTATAAAGCTTTGTATAAAATCCGTTTTTCACAATCAGTTCTTCGTGATTTCCCTGCTCTATTATATTTCCGTCCTTCATTACAAGAATAATATCAGCTTCCTTTATTGTAGACAGCCTGTGTGCAACTATAAAGCTTGTTCTGCCCTTCATCATTCTTGCAAATGCCTCCTGTATTTTAATTTCAGTTCTTGTATCTATGGATGAGGTTGCCTCATCAAGTATAAGCATAGGCGGTAATGCCAGCATTATACGTGTTATACATAAAAGCTGCTTTTGTCCCTGTGACAGGTTTCCTCCGTCCTCGCCAATAACTGTGTCGTAGCCATTTGGAAGCCTTTTTATAAAGCTGTGGGAATGTGCTGCTTTTGCCGCCTCTATTATTTCATCGTCAGTGGCATCCGGCTTTCCCATAACGATATTTTCCCTGATTGTACCATTTTTAAGCCATGTTTCCTGAAGCACCATACCGAAATTACTTCTAAGGGAATGTCTTGTAATATTCCTTATGTCATTTCCGTCTATTTTTATTTCACCACTGTTTACATCATAAAATCTCATAAGAAGATTTATAAGTGTAGTCTTTCCACAGCCTGTGGGACCTACGATTGCCACTCTCTGTCCTTTTTTTACGGTAAGATTAAAGTCCTCAATAAGCTTTTTTTCAGGAACATACGAAAAATATACGTTTTTAAGTTCCACATTGCCTTCTGCATTATTTAATACTACTGCATTTTCGCTGTCGGCTTTTTCAGGCTCCTCCTCTATAAGCTCAAATATACGTGAGGCACATGCTATGGCGTTTTGGAGTTCTGTAACTACTCCCGATATTTCATTAAATGGTTTTGTATACTGATTTGCATAGCTTAAAAAAGTAGACAAACGTCCAACTGATATACCACCATTTACGGCAATTATTGCACCGCTTAATGCGACGCCTGTATACACAAGACTGTTTACAAACCTTGTAGATGGATTTGTTATTGATGAAAAAAATATAGCCCTAAGTGAAGCTTTTTCAAGTCTTTCATTTATATCATCGAATTTTTCCATATTTTTATCTTCATGGGCATATGCCTGTACAACCTTTAAATTACCTATCATTTCATCTATAAATGCTGTCTGCTCTCCTCTTGTTTCTGACTGGAGCTTAAACATACTAAAGGTTTTTGATGCAATAAATTTTGCCACAAAAAGAGATACCGGCGTCACTAAAACTACCACAAGGGTAATCTTTACATTTATTGTAAGCATAAAGATAAGTGTTCCCAATATGGTTACTACTCCTGTAAAAAACTGGGTAAATCCCATAAGAAGTCCCTCTGAAAAAGTGTCTACATCTGCTACTACCCTGCTTACCACCTCACCGTAAGAACGGCTGTCTATATATTTAAGAGGAAGCTTTTCTATTTTCCTTATGGCCTCTTTTCTTATATCCCTTACTACATTATAGGTAATCTTATTGTTGCACACATTCATAAGCCACTGTAATAAAGAGGTAATGCCTACTGCTGCCATTGCTTTTATAAGTATTGGAAGCATTTTGTCAAAATCCACTCTTCCTGCATCTATTATACAGTCAATGGCTTTTCCTATAAGAATGGGAACATATAACGTAAGTACTACGCTTAGCGCCGCAAATAAAACAGACAATCCTAAAAATATCTTATATTTGCCAATATAATTTAAAACCTTTCCTATTGTCTTTTTATTCATTTGCTGCCACCTCCTTTGTTCCCTTAAATTGTGACTCATATATTTCTCTGTATACCTGACAGTTCTTAAGAAGCTCACTGTGAGTTCCAATACCTACAGCCTTTCCGTCATCAAGCACTATTATTTTATCTGCATTCTGTATAGATGAAGTTCTCTGTGATACTATAAAAACAGTTGCCTTATTTTTCATTTCCTTAAGTGCTTTTCTTAAAGCAGCATCTGTGGCATAATCAAGCGCTGATGAGCTGTCATCAAGTATAAGTATGGATGGCTTTCTCACTAATGCCCTGGCAATGGTAAGACGCTGTCTTTGCCCTCCCGAGAAATTTTTTCCTCCCTGCTCAACCATTTCATCAAGACCATCCTTCTTTGACTTTACAACATCCACAGCCTGTGATGTTTCAAGTGCTTCATATATGTCATCATCTGATGCATTTTCATTTCCCCACAACAGATTTTCCCTTATTGTTCCCTTAAACAGTACTGCCTTTTGCATAACTATAGCTGTTTTGTTTCTGATATCTTCAAGAGAATACTTCTTTACATCCTGTCCGTCTATTTTTACCACACCCTTTGTGGCATCGTAAAAATGAGGGATGAGATGTACAAGTGATGTTTTTCCGGAGCCTGTACCTCCTATAATGCCTACGGTTTCACCTTTATTTACAGTAAAATTAATATCCGTCAGAGTTTCCTCGCCTGCTCCTTTATATGTCAATGAAACATGGTCAAACTCTACCGCAGGAACCGTTCCTGCCGCTGTTGCCTCTGTACCCTTCGCTAGCGTGTGAACTTCAAGCGTAGACTCAAGCTTAAGCACATCCTCAAGTCTCTTACAGCTTGCCACTGACTTTGTCATTGTTACAATAAGGTTTGCCAGTTTAATAAGTTCAACAAGTATCTGTGACATATAATTGTAAAGTGCCACTACTGCACCCTGTGTAATAATACCTGCCTCTACTCTCACTGCACCCGTATATATAAGAATAACAATTCCCAAGTTAATCACAATGTAGGTAAGAGGATTCATAAGACCTGATATTCTTCCCACCACCTTCTGCATAGTGGTAAGTGTATCGTTGGCATTATCAAAGTCTTTTATTTCTTCATCCTCCTTGCAGAACGCCCTTATAACACGCACTCCCGTAAGATTTTCCCTTGTAACGCCAAGAACCCTGTCAAGTGATTTCTGCACCTTTTTGTACATAGGTATTGTTATAAGCATTATGCCAAATACAATAATTGCAAGTGCCGGTATAACAGCCACAAAAATAAGTGCTGCCTTAACATCTATGGTAAATGCCATAATCATTGCACCAAACACAATAAACGGCGAACGTAAAAATAGTCTCAGCACCATATTTACGCCTGACTGTACCTGATTTACGTCACTTGTCATACGTGTTATCATTGTACTTGTTCCTATTTTATCTATTTCATTAAAGGAAAGTCCCTGCATTTTATCAAAAAGCACGTGCCTTATTTTTTTTGCAAAGCCTGTTGCCGCCTTCGCTGCAAAATACTGTGCCGTTATGGCACTTACAAGTCCTACTATTCCAAGGACTACCATAACTGTGCACATTTTAAAAATATAGCCTGTATCCTCGTTAGCTATACCTGTGTCAATAATTGCTGCCACCACCAGCGGAATCAAAAGTTCAAAGCTGGCTTCAAGCATTTTAAACAATGGTGCAAGTACTGATTCCTTTTTATATTCACCTAAATGCTTTAATACTGTTTTCATACTTTCCTGCTCTTTCTTTTTTTATATTTTTCCCTTTCCTGTCTCTTATAAACAGGCTGTCGCACTAATACCGGAGTACATTACAGTCTCTGATGCTCTAAAAATATCATATGACCATAAGGCACTCCGGTACCGGATTCATTTTGATAGTTACATTGCTTCCTATCTTCACGCTATCTTCTACTTTTGCATACGTTTCAATCCTTACTATTTATGAAAACCGACAGTTAAGCCTTTTTGACTCTTAAAACCGTAACCGATTCCTTTGGAAATACATAATCAAATGTATTTGACTGCACTGTCAGTTCTCTCGTTTTAGGACATACCTTTTCAGGCTCTTCAAAAGAGTTTTCACTGTCAGGGGAAACATCCTTTATATCCTCAACCTTAACGGTATAAGCCTTATCCTCTAAGCCTGCAAGGGTTATTTTGGCTGTTATTTCTGTTTTGTTTATATTTACGGCCTTTATAACAATATCTCCTGTTGACTCCTCCACAGCTGATGTAACGTAAATATCCTCCACTACTGCCGGAAGTGATTTCGATGTCTGGAAAAGCTTACCGTCAACATATACATTTATTGTGCCGTCACCCTTAACTGTTATCATAAGCTCATATGTGTGATTGAAATCAACACTGAACTCTGACTGGGTAAGACAGCTTCCTCTGCCGTTTGTATTGTGGCAGATGGCTGCGTCAAGGTTCTGCCAGCCTCCAAGTTCCCAGTAATATCTGTTGCCGTCATCCTTTTTTCCAAAATCTATCCAAAAGCCTCTTCTGCCGTCATCCTGTTTTGCCTTAAGCTTAATGGTATAATTGCTGTCTGACATTTCCATAAGCTTACAGTGATTATTTTCCTTTGTAAGTGTCTTATCTCCAAAATGGAATACCTCACCCGTATCGTCATTTCTTATCTCTATATCACTGTAGGTAACTGCACATTCAACAGCCTCCAGTTCTATATCTCCTGAAAAATCAACCGGATACAAAACAGACGGCTCCTTTGTTCCTTCTATTTCAGTGCCTAACAGATAATCTCCCTGATGGTGCATAAACATTTTCTGCACGTAATAATTTGCTGTTCCAAACACCTGATGATTGTTAAACCAAATCATATCAGGTTTCCAGTTTACATAGTCAGCATTGCAAAGAAGCGGTGCATAGCAGGCAAGTCCCACTGAATGGGCATTTTCCTGCATTCTTGTCATATATGCAGCTTCCACAAGGGCATTATACCATGTGTTGCCCCATGTAGCATACTCGCCTAAAAATACCTTTGGATTTTCCGCTTTGTATTCTTTATATCTGTCCATATGTGCAAGGAACCATTCAGGTGCCATATAATAATGCTCATCAACTAAATCTGCTTTATTTTCTATAGCTGACTTCCATCCTCTCTCAAACTCTCCTCCTGCTGCGAAAGGTCCGCTTGTTCCTATTATTTTTATATCAGGGTATTTTTCCTTTATGGCCTTATGGAAAAATGGATATCTCTCAAAAAAAGCTTCTCCCACTTCTTCATTTCCTATGGCAATATATTCAAGACCAAACGGCTCAGGATGTCCTAGTTCTGCCCTTACCTTTCCCCAATCTGTATTTACATCACCATTTGCAAATTCAATAAGGTCAAGTGCTTCCTGTACCCACTCTCCGAGTTCATTTAATGGTACACTTATCTGTCTGTGTGGATTATATCCTCCCGGAAGTACGGGAAGCGGCTTTGCTCCTATTTCCTCGCTAAAACAGAAATACTCATAATAACCCAGTCCAAGTGTCTGATTGTAGCCCCAGTTACTTCTTCTTGCCGGTCTCTCTGTTACATCGCCTATAGTGTTCTGCCACCTGTACATGGAATCCCTGTCATCTGCATTTAATGAACCATCGTGCACAAGACATCCTCCCGGAAATCTCATAAACTTTGGTTTTAAATCCTTAAGCATAACTGCAATATCAGCTCTTAAGCCGTTTTCCTTCTGTAAAAATGTATCCTTTGGAAACAGTGATACATGGTCTATGCTTATTCTGCCTATTGTTAAAAACTGTATCTTGAGTCTTCCCTTAAATGTAGTCCTGTCAGGCACAAATACACACCTGTATCTTCTCCAGCCTTCTCCTTCTGCACTTATTATATTGGAAGAAAGTTCTGCTCCGTCATCATCAGTAACAGATACTTTTATGGACATATCATATCCGTAGCATCTTAAGTATATGGAAAATTTATATTCCTTACCCTGTTCAAGATATAATCCGGTATTGTAACCCTCATTTATAACTGATATATTTTGTGATACCTCTGCAATGTCATTATCATTTATATTTATAGTAAGAAAATGTGGATTTCTCTCTGATACAGGCTGTATCGTCTCTATTCTGAAGGTTCCGTATGTTTTTTTAGGGATTTCTTCTTCCTCCGGTACATTTTTTTCCACTTTATGTGTAATGTCTTCATCCAAGATATCTTTACTTTGTATCTCCTCAAGTCCTGTCACTTTCCACGCCGTCAGATGATTATAATTTCTATTATCTATCGGACAAAATTCAAAGGACCTGTTTCTTATCATCTCAGCATATAAACCTCCATCTGCCGCATGATTTAAGTCCTCGAAGAATATACCAAACATATCACCAAAGTACTGCTTTTTTTCAGTTGTGTTTACTGTAAGGTTAATCTTATCTGCCATAGTATCTCCTCCCATTTCGAAATGTGTTTTCCATTAATTTCCCAAATTATACTCCTACTATATATGAAAACTTACATTTTTTCAATGATAACTACTGCTTTTCAGTTGAACTTTTCTGCTTTTTTCCTAAAGTTATCTGACGAGGTCATTAATAATTCGGCATCTTTTACCAGTGGTCTGCTATCAGTTTCTCATCACCATTAAAAAGAATTCCATTCCTTATTATCTTCCATAAAATTATACATTTGTAGCACCTATCTTTTCTCAATTCCTTCTAACGCGGAAATCGATTCCAAAAAATGTTGTTCCACTGCCGTCAATTGCACATTTATTTTTTCTGAATATTTATCATATTCTTTGTGTGCTTTTTCAAGAGCCTGATGATGTGACACTTTCCCCTTATGCGTTAAAATATCACGTCTTGTCATTTTTAAATAATCATCTATAGTTTCTATCCAATCCTTCATATACATAGGCTCACGATTCATAGCCCGTAACTCTGCAATATCCAAATAAGCTGAAACAAGACGTTCCAAAATAGCAATTTCCTTTTCATTCAAATAATTCTTGGCAATTTCCACATCAGATTTTTGCGGGAATGCACCTTGCCAATTCGTAAGTCCCATAAACTCCTTATCGCTGTCCGCTCTTTCATATATTACTTCTGCGGCAGTATGATGGTGTGCTGCCCAGTGCATCTTATTCTGAA
>CAMENQ010000070.1 GCA_945928585.1 uncultured Roseburia sp.
GATTGTCACATATGTCAGAGCGGGAGTATCCGCAGTTGCCGATTTTTTCCCCGTTATCATAGCTGTATATATATGTAGTAACTCTCCTATACACACCTGTCCCCTCTTTTTTGTCTTTTTCACAGTATATTTTTTAAGGCACAAAAATATACCTGTTAAATATATTTTTGTGCCTTGTGAAAATCTTTTATATAAAATTTGTTTAGGGTGTCAAAAGGACTTGATAGGGAACAGATTAAACTTGCGGTGTAGTGGCTATATTATACTCTGCAAACAATTCAGAGGTACTTTTAGCGAAGACGAAATCCAAGCAAATTCGACAACCTTGCAAACTGCTCTAATGTCAGAGCTTCACCTCTTACAGTCGACGAAAGCTCCATCTGCTCCAATGCTTTTTCTACTGATTCCTTTGAAAAATTAAGGTCAGGCGAATTATTTATGCTGTTTGTCAGCGTTTTTCTTCGCTGGTTAAATGCTGCCCTTATAAGTGCAAACATCTGCTTTTCATTATCCACTGCCACCGGTGGTGCCTGATGCCTTGTAAGTCTTATGACTGCCGATGACACATTAGGTCTTGGTATGAAGCATTCAGGCGGAACTACCGCTACTATCTCAGGCTTTGCATAATACTGCACTGCAAGTGACAATGCACCATAATCCTTAGTCCCCGGTCCTACCTGCATACGGTCTGCCACTTCCTTTTGCACCATAATGGTAATGCTTTCTATAGGTACATGGCTTTCAAACAGTCCCATAATAATAGGCGTGGTTATATAGTAAGGCAGATTTGCAACTACCTTTATGGGCTTTCCGTTATTTTCCTCTTCTACCAGTCTGTTTATGTCCAGTTTTAAAATGTCCTCATTTATTATTTTTACATTGTCATAAGCAGCCAAAGTATCCTCTGTAAGTATCGGAATAAGGTTTTTATCTATTTCTACGGCTATAACCTTCTTAGCCCCCTCGCACAGATATTGCGTCATGGTGCCTATGCCCGGACCGATTTCAAGCACTGTATCCTCTTTTGTTATGCCTGCTTCTCTGATAATTTTTTCCAGCATACTGCTGTCTATAAGGAAGTTTTGTCCATATTTTTTTTGAAATGTAAAACCGTATCTGTTTAGTACGGCTATGGTGTTGGTTGGATTTCCAAGTGTTGCCATAATTGTCCTTTCTGATTACTAAATCCCATTTACAGTAATCCGTACACCCTTCTTGCATTGTCATAGGTTGTCTGTATTACTTCTTCAGCAGATATATTTTTTATCTCTGCTATTTTTTCTACCACATAAGGCAGATTTAGTGACGAATTTCTTTTTCCCCTGTTTGGTTCAGGAGAAAGATATGGGCAGTCTGTCTCAAGAAGTATTCTGTCCAAAGGCATATATTCCACTACTTCTTTCAGTTTTCTTGAATTTTTAAAGGTTATTACTCCGCCTATTCCTAAATAAAAGCCCATATTAAGGTATTCCCTTGCCATTTCCGCTCCATATGAAAAACAATGTATGGTTCCACCCATTTCCTCTGCATGAAGTGACTTCATTATATCAAGTGTATCTGCTGCTGCATCTCTTGAATGTATAATAACAGGCTTTTTTATTTCCCTTGCCAGTTCAAGCTGTCTTTCAAAATGTTTTTTCTGTACCTCTCTGTCAGGCTCATCCCAATAATAATCCAGACCTATCTCTCCTACTGCCACTATCTTATCCTTTAACACAAGCTCTTTAAGTTCTTCATAAGCTTCTCCGTTTTCCAGTTCCGATACTTCATTCGGATGTATGCCGACGCTTCCATATACAAAATCATATTTTTCCGTAAGGGCTATAGTATCCCTTACCCCTTTCATTGATGCCCCTGAATTTATAACAATGCCTATGTTATGAGAAGACAGAGATGTAAGCAGTTCATCTCTGTCTTCGTCAAATTTTTCATCATCATAATGGGCGTGTGTATCTATAATATACATACAGCTCTCCATTTCAGTATATTTTCAGGCTGTTTTTCAGTTAATTTTTCACTAGCCGATTTCACTGCCTGCTATAATATCCTTATCCACAGTCAGCACAGACAGATTATTTTCATCATCCATAGCTGCCAATATCATACCCTCTGACAACATACCGCAAAGCTTTGCCGGCTTAAGGTTTGTAACTACAGCCACTTTCTTTCCTACCATTTCCTCCGGCTTATAGTAATTAGAAATACCTGACACTATCTGTCTTACCTCGTCGCCTACTCTTATCTGTGAAACAAGAAGCTTTTTAGACTTTGGAACAGGCTCACATTTAAGAACCTCACCTACTCTTATCTGCACCTTGTCAAAATCGTCTATGGAAATCTCAGGCTTTTTCTCTACCTGTGGATACTTAACCTGTGGCTCATCCTTCTTTTTAAGCTCCTCAACCTTTTCCATAACTTCATTTAAATCAAGTCTGGCAAAAAGTATCTCCGGTTTATCTGTAACCTTTGTTCCGCTTACATATTTTCCAAATACGCTTGTTTCCTCAAGTTCTCTCTTTGAAGCGTTCAACTGAGCAAGTATCTTTTCGGAGGTTTCCGGCATAAACGGCTCAAGAAGTGATGCTCCTATGGCTATACTTTCCACAAGATTATATAATACCGTGGCAAGTCTGTCCTTTTTAGCCTCATCCTTTGCCAATACCCAAGGCATAGTTTCGTCGATATATTTATTACATCTCTTAAACATAGTAAATATTTCTGATATGGCATCTGCAACACGCAGTTTGTCCATGTCAGCTTCCACCTTTGCCCTTGTACCTGTGACAACCGCCTTAAGGTCAGCATCAAACGGTTCGCCCCCGTCGTCATTTTTATTTTCTACTACGCCGTCAAAGTACTTGTTTGACATGGAAACCGTTCTGTTTACAAGATTTCCAAGTGTGTTTGCAAGCTCTGAATTAAGTCTTTCCACTATAAGCTCCCATGTAATAATACCATCATTGTCAAATGGCATCTCGTGAAGCACAAAGTAACGGACTGCATCTACGCCAAAGAAATCCACAAGGTCATCTGCATATATTACGTTTCCTTTTGACTTACTCATCTTGCCGTCGCCCTGAAGTAACCATGGATGTCCGAATACCTGCTTTGGCAATGGAATATCAAGCGCCATAAGCATAATTGGCCAGTATATGGTATGAAATCTTAAAATGTCCTTGCCGATAAGATGTAAATCTGCAGGCCAGTATTTATTATACAGCTCTCCGTTGTTTCCGTCAGCATCATATCCAAGACCCGTAATATAGTTTGAAAGTGCATCTATCCATACATATACTACGTGTTTGTCATCAAAATCTACAGGTATGCCCCATTTAAATGATGTTCTTGAAACACATAAATCCTGAAGTCCTACCTTTAAGAAGTTGTTCATCATCTCATTTTTTCTTGATTCAGGCTGGATAAAATCCGGATGCTCCTCGATGTGTTTAATAAGCCTGTCAGCATATTTGCTCATTTTAAAGAAGTATGCCTCCTCCTTTGCAGGCTGGCACTCCCTGCCGCAGTCAGGACACTTTCCGTCTACAAGCTGTGACGGTGTAAAGAATGACTCACAAGGTGTACAATACATACCCTCATAATGTCCTTTATATATGTCTCCCTTATCATAGAGCTTTTTAAATATTTTCTGTACCTGTTTTTCATGGTCCTCATCTGTAGTACGAATAAATTTATCGTAAGAGGTGTTCATCAAATCCCAAATTCGCTTTATTTCCGTAGACACATTGTCTACAAACTCCTTTGGTGTAATGCCAGCCTCTGCTGCCTTTAACTCTATCTTCTGTCCATGCTCATCTGTACCGGTCTGGAATCTCACGTCAAAGCCCTGCATTCGCTTAAACCTTGCAATACTGTCTGCAAGAACGATTTCATATGTATTTCCGATATGTGGCTTACCTGATGTGTAAGCTATAGCTGTTGTAATGTAATATGGCTTTTTTGACATTTTCCTCTTCCTCTCTTTAAAAAGTTTTCCTTTTAAATATACATTACTTATTTTCATAATTCAAGACTATATTTTAAATTTAGTAGGAATGGGCAGGAGTTTAGCCTTACACCTAACATCCAAATCTGCCTCCTCCTAATGAGTCCCAACCACATCATAATCCTCATATATTCCTCCCACAACCTCAATAACTATACCATCTCCGTCCTCCAACAGATACCTGTCCCCCTTTTTGTCCATAAATTCATACTTATACCCCTCAGTTTTCCACATATTACAGTACCCCTTTGGTGAGTTTTCCACATTTATATATGAGTACTCCCAAGTTTTTCCACTATATCCATTTATGTCGAAATTTATCAGAATATTTCCACCTCTAAGCGCATACTGATTTACTACTTCTTCACTGTCCGGACTTATTCCTTTAGGCATGACCACAACATATTCTCCAAATTCCATCGTTGTCTCCCATTGATATATGCCGTCAGCCACAGAAGTTTTTTTATCTTCTCCAAATATAACCGTTTCTGCCATTTTCTTATAAGACTGTCCGCCCAATATATCGTGCTTGCCGCTTACATATACGTCTGCTTCTATTCTTTCTCCATTTTTTATATAATAATACGAAATATTCCCTTTTATGTTATCTTCTGCCTGTGCACCAAATCCGCAGCTTATCACTTTAAGTCTGCATTCCGTAAATTTTTTTTCGGTGGATAACGGCATATTTCCTGCATTATCCGGAGCCTTTCCGTTAAAACCTATTTTATCACCTACATAAACCATACCATCATCACTTTCTACTGAAAATCCTCTTATTGTGCCTATCACCTGCACTTCTACAGTGTTTACTGCTCCGTATTCTGTAAGCGACATATTTGCGTTATTCCCTATAATTCCATTTTCCATGGCTGATGATATATCCGTGATGCTGCTGTTTTTTGCGAGTACGGCATATTCTATTTTATAATCTCCAAGAGATACGCTTTCCGGTATATAACACACCGCCCCTGTATTTTTAACCTGTATCCATGTATTTTTACTATATTTTTTATTGTTTATTATTACCTCAAATGGGAATCTCACGTACCCATTATCCACATATGCACTATAGTCTTTTTCTCCATATCCCATTATTTCTCTGTGAGCACCTGTTGTTTTACACATAACGGAAAAATCAGTTCCTGCCACAATCTGATTTGGTTTTGGCTCTGCTGCCATGTTGTATTTCTTTGGAGCAGTTATACCTGCACTGCATACCACAGGTGTATGTACTGTCAGTGCTCCCGCGCTTACACTTATCTCCTTTTCTTCATCCCCCAGCACATATTTGTATACTGCTTTAGTGTCATCATATTTTCCGTTTGAAGCTTTTTCATCTATAACAATGCCTTCTTCATATATGGTTTTCTTTTCATCGGACATATCAAAGCTGTAAGTTCCTTTATCTGTCCACTCACTGCTTAAAATCACTTTTTCTCCGAAACTAAGACTGTCATTTCTTACTTTTATGGAAGCACCTCCGTTTTTTGCCAGTTCTTCCTGATTTTCATCAGGTATATCAGGCTTTCTGTTATTTGCTGAATATATAACCTTCTCCCCGGCATAAACATTTCCCTCAGTTACCTGAATATGGTTTTTCACATCTCCATAGCTTTCCGAAGATGTATTAACCTCTGGAACAGATATGTCATAAGCCACTTCTCCTATACATTTTCCCGTAAGCGATACCTTACTAAGCTCATAAACAATAAATTTATCCGCAGTATAATACTCATAACTTTCCTGAACATAATAATATCTGTTTACCTTAACTTTTTCCGACCTGCTGACACCTTCCAAATCTGTCCATTTTAAAACATAATCCGTAGTTACCTTCACCGGTATGCTTACCATACCTGTATTTTTTACCAGTTTTCCCTCTATAAGATAGCTGTCTGCCATACCGCATGCATAAATATCCTCTCCCGAAGGAATACCTAATGACATGTCATACTCCTCATCATCCTTCTTATGACTTCCCATTTCCATACTTACAAGTGTGCTGTTTCCCAGTACTACTTCCGTTGTCTTCATCTTATCAGGAGGTATTTGCATTTCCGGCTTATTTATAAAAACAGGAACTGCCACCGGTATATCAAAATAATCCCTAAGACACTCCGGAGCTGCCCATCCTCTTGCGGTAGAAATACCATTAAAATCAAAATATACTTCTCCGTAACCTATGCCCGCACTGTCCACGCCTCCCTTAATTACACCATATTCCGTAACAGTCATAACAGAGTCAAGATATACAGTTCCTCCATATTTGCACAGGTAATCTTTCCATTCAGGCGATACGTTATTTATGTATTCAAGGAGTTTTTCACCTTCCATAACAAAATAGTTGAACTTATATGACGGATTATCCTTATCAACAATTTCATAAAAGTAATTAGGTGTCGGAATGACTACACTTATCTGTCCGTCAGCTCCTATAGGCTCCTGATATTTTTTTATAGTCCAGCCTACTGTCTTATACCTGATGCCGCTTGTAGCTGTCTTGTCGTGCGTGGAAAACACAAAATTGCCTTCTTCATTAAAATAAATGGCACTTTCCGCTGATATCCTTACTGTAGTTTCTTTTCCGTAAGCTGCATATACATTTTTTGTTTGGGACATAATAAAAAGGCTTACATTTAAGAAAATTGTAAGAAACATAAGATTTTTAAATACTTTTTTCATCTGACCTCTTTCCTCTCCGCAGGTCAGCAGATTTTACTGTCGAAAAATATTTTACCAGTATAATAATTTTTCTGTCAATAATAAAATTATTAAATTTTTTATTGAGAATTTTTTGTACTAATCATTTTGAATATATGTTATAATAATTTTATCTTTAAGTGCAAAATCAAATGTTGAAATATGTACCGCAGAAAGGAGATAGTGCGAAAAATGAACTCGATAGCTCATTTTTCGCACGGCTATTTGTGCCGGAGCGTCACAAAGCAGCTATGATAACACCCCGTTGCGCCAAACGCTCCGGAAAGGAGATTATATGAAACAAAAACGACAGCTATTAGCATTATTACTTACTGTTATATTTATTATAACAGGCTGTGCAGACAGCAGAAATATGCTGGAAACACCTTCTGCTTCCGAAAAGCAGACAACAGACAGCAGATTGGAGACAACTACAGATGACTCAGACATACCTGCAAATAATACAGGCTCTGAATGTGACTACAACTTCTCTCTCTACGATGACGGCAGAACCTTTACAAAGACTCAGATATCAGTTCAGTCAGATTTTGAAGAGTTTCTGCATAGTTTATTTGTTGATGAAATGACATCCACAAACAGCATAAACGTTCACTTTATTATGGAACATCCTGAAAACTACGGCTTAGAAAAACCTGAACCTAGCTGGGGTGATCTTGACTTTACGGATACATCAGAAACCGAAACGGAAATTTCAAACCTGTTAAAGGAACTGAAAACTTTCGATTATGATGCTTTGACATATGAGCAGCAGCTTTTATATGATATTATGAAGGAATATTTTGAAGATCAGCAGGGAACTTCTGATTATATTTATTTTTCCTCCGGTTTTTCTCCTGCATCCGGCATTCAGGTAGAGTTTCCTATTATCTTTTCAGAATATGACTTTATTGAAAAAAGTGATATAGACAACTATCTTACTTTATTAAATACCTGTTATTCATATACAGAAGCCGTATGCCGGTATGAGCTTGACCGCAAGGACAAAGGATATGCCCTTTCAGATGTAGCTTTATCGGATATTATTGACCAGTGCAATGAATTTATTAATGCAGAACCTAACTGTCTGCGTCCTGTATTTGAAAATAAGCTTAAAAACTTTAGCGGACTTTCAGAGGGCGAAATTTCAGACTATATGGAGCAATTTGACAAAGGAATTGAAGAACAGCTTATTCCTTCATATAAACTTATAATTACTACAGTCGAAACCATACAGAAAGACAATCCTTCAAAAGAAGGTATGTGCAATTATGATGACGGAAAAGATTATTATGAATACCTTGTAAAGTCGAAAACAGGCTCATCACGTTCTTTAGACGAATTATATGAAATGATAAATGATTCCCTTGAAAAATGCAGAAAGAAGGTAACTAAGCTGATTGCCAATAATGCATCGCTTATAGAGGAAATGGATTCATATGAATATTTTACGGATGATCCGTCAAAAATGCTGGATTCCCTTCTTGTTTCACTTAAGGAAGACTTTCCTGCAGCCGTAAATGAAAATTACAATATAAATTATGTACCTGAATCCCTTGAAAGTACAATGACCCCTGCATATTATGTTATTCCTCCTATTGATAATTCAAACAAAAATAACATTTATATAAATAACTGGGAGGAATATTCACATATGGATTTGTTTCCTACAATCGCCCACGAAGGATTTCCAGGACATATGTACCAGCACACTTACTATTACAGTCAAAATCCTCATTATATCCGTTCATTATTTGATTTTACAGGCTATGATGAGGGCTGGGCAAAATATGTGGAACTTTGCTATTCCTACAAATACTCAGGTATGGATGAAGACCTTGCAGAGCTCTTTAAGTACAATGCAGAATTCAGTTTCGGAATTTACTGCGCATGCGACATAGGTATAAACTATTATGGATGGGACTACCAGGACACCTATGACTATCTTTCCCAATACGTAGGCGATGACAAAACATATGTTGACGAAATATATTATACTATGGTAGATGAGCCTTCTGTTTATCTGGCTTACTTTATAGGCTATTTAGAAATAGATTCCCTTAAGGATACTGCTATGGAAACTCTCGGTTCTGCTTTTGACATAAAAGAATTTCACAGATTCATCCTTCAAATAGGTCCATGTCAGTATGATATAATCGAGGACCGTATGGAAGACTGGATAGACAGAGCCATGAACGGAAACTAAATTATCAGTTACGGATGCGGGCAGATGGTTCTATATTATGGGTGTAATCTTCCATCTGCCGGGTCCCATAAACGATAACTAAAAAGCGACAGGCTATATGAGCAATGGACTCAAGTCATCACTCATGTACCCTGTCGTTTTTTACATCTGCATTCTGCTTATACTGATTTCCAATACGATAACCGCCTGTTTAAATTAAGCCTCTGCAAAATTATCCTTGCCTGCACCGCAAAGAGGACATTCAAAATCTTCCGGTATATCCTCCCACTTTGTTCCCGGTGCAATTCCGCCTTCCGGATAACCTGCTTCCTCATCATATTCCCATCCGCATAATTCACATACATATTTCATCGTTTTTCTCTCCTTTTTCATTTTTTATTGAAATTTTTAATTTCCTGTTAAAACATGCTTATTTACCAACAGAATACTCTCCACACCAATGTTCTTACTCATACCGCAAACACTGTATGCCTCGGATTAAAGCCTGATTCTTCTGACAAATAAACCCTAAAAATATTATATATCTTATCTTATCATAATTCAAGCCATAACAAAATTTAACAGTTTATTCCCGTAGCAATCCAGCCCTGCCGTATGTGTTTGATGCTGTCAGCTGTGGTGTCTGGCCCTGACAGGCGATTCTGTATTATGGGTGTAAGCATTGAGGAGGCAATTAGAAATTTAATAATGTGCTGCGGCTATCTTCT
>CAMENQ010000071.1 GCA_945928585.1 uncultured Roseburia sp.
AATTACTTACAGTCTCCGATGCGTTAAAATTATTATATATCCATAGGGCACCCGGGTACTGTATAAAATTTTCTTAGTGCGACAGCCTAACTTTAGTAAATTCGTGAAGTTTAATTATTCTCATGTAGAGTATGTTATTGATTGTTTGGGAAAGAATACTACTAATGTGAAGAATATTAAAGCTATATTCTTACAAATCTTTTTAATGCCGGCAATGCCGCAGATTGCATATTAAATGGAATTGACAAAATAAGAAAATAATCATATACTAACAATAAGTAAAAGAGTAATTTACATTTTGAAAGTAGGTGACAATATGTTATATGATTACTTAATTAGTAATTATGAAAAAGGAGAACCAATCTTTCTGACGGATATCGTTATTGAAGGAATGTCTGAGGAAAATATAAGATACCATTTGAAGAGACTGACAGATGATGGCTTGATTTGCAGATTTGAATCAGGAATTTATTATATTCCTAAGATAAATATTTTCGGTGAACAGTCAACTCTTTCTGCTGAAACGGTTGCATTGCATAAATATGTTTCTCGTAGAGGAAAGAGAGTGGGTTTCTATTCAGGCTATACTCTTGCCAATCGTCTGGGGTTGTCAACTCAAGTACCATTCAAAGAAGAGATAACTAGTAACTATGCTCCTGCTCAGGTTAGGGAAATCACTATTAAGAATCGTAAATATGTTATTCGAAGACCTGCTGTAGAAGTGACTGAAGAAAATGCATATGTCCTTCAGTTATTGGATTGTTTGAAAGATATTGATAAATCTGCAGAGGAAGATATGAAAATATGTGGAAAGATTCTTACTGATTACGCTAATGAACATAGAATTACAAAAGAGCAGGTAGATCAATTTTTGGCATATTATCCATTGAAGATATATAAGGCTATTTATGAAACAGGGGTGAAATATGTATCTGCATAAAGATAAAGAAATATTTAAAGAAATAATTGAACAGGTGGCAGATGATACAGGACATGCTGCTGTTGTGATAGAGAAAGATTATTATGTAACTATGATATTGCGTTTACTATCACAAAATCTTTCAAATGTGGTATTTAAGGGTGGAACTTCGTTATCGAAGGGCTTTAAGGCGATTAACCGATTTTCTGAGGATATTGATATTACATTTGACGGGCATATAGGAGAAGCACGCAGAAAGAAACTGAAAAATGTAGTTCTGAAAGGTATCAGCGAGGAACTTGGTATGCCAATTTCTAACTGGAACTACACGCAGAGCGATAGGGATTATAATGCATATTTTTTCACATATGAATCTGTATGGAGTATGGAAAATGATAGGATGCTACCTTCGGTAAAGCTTGAGACAGCACTTGGTTCATATGCATTTCCAACTGAAAAGATATCTATTGGCAGTTATATTGGTGACTATTTTATAAAGAGAGACAGAGCAGACCTTGCAGCCAGGTTTAGGTTGGACGCATTTGATATGAAGCTGCAGGCTGTTGAACGCACTTACATCGACAAGATATTTGCCCTGTGTGATTATTATATGCAGGGTAAATCAAAGCGTTATTCTAGACATCTGTACGATATTTTTAAATTGACAGATAGGCTTGATGCGGAAAGTGTGCTTTCAAATCTCTATGGCGAAATTAGAAAGCATCGTAAGAAGATGAAGAATTGCCCATCTGCAGAGGATGGTGTAAATATTCCAGAATTGATTAATGCATTTTGTGATGACGATTTCTATAAGAATGATTATCAGGAAATAACAAATTATTTCTCGGATGATTATGTTGCTTATGAAGATACAATAGAACAGATGAGAAAATTGGCAGAGATAATCGAGCAATTAAGCTAATCTACACAGCTTATAATAATGAGGAACATAAAACAGCACCCGTTATGACGGATGCTGCTTCCTTGTTCTCAAATTTCACAATAATTATAAGCGAAACAAAGTATATGTATCAACTCTCCTCCGGTTCTTTAATATGTGCTATAATCACCATCTCCACGTTTTTTCTTAGAAAGATTATTAACCACAACCGATATAACCACAGACACCACTCCAACAGCGGCGCAAACTATACCTACAGTAATTATACCGCTTCTCACGGCAGAAACATTATTTTCAATAAAGTCCTTAATAATAACCTCTGTAGAGTCAAAAGAATTAAACTCCTTTGCCATCAGGTCAGTGACAAAACTTAAAAAGCCACAAGAGATAAACATAACTGCTGAAGCTATAAATGTACATACCGAAAGGTTTTTAAATGAACCTGAAGGCTTCTTCAAGTACATTAAAAGCTGGATAATAAACATAAAGGCTATAATTGCATATATTATGATGATACCTGTATGAAAAATACGAAGGCTGTCATTAAGTGTAGATATGATATTTTTAAGCTTATATTCGTCATTTGCCTCTTTTATGGCATCGTTTGCAATTTCGTTAACAAAATCCGTATATTCATCAAATGTATCCTCAATAACATTATATACAATATCAGAAACGGTGTCAGATACCTGCTGCTTAACTTCGGAAGTGCCTATGGCACTGACATCTACTGTAGTAGTTCCAAAGTTTGAAACCATAACATCCTCAAGAGGTGCTGAAATTTCAACACCAAAGTTATCCTCAAAATCCGTTATGAGTGAATTTGAGGAAAGTGTTTTTACATCAAAAGTAGGATGTTTGTCTATTTCGTCAAAAACTTCATCTACAAGAGCCTGTGAGGTAGTCTGTGCCGCATCTATACAGTCGTCCTCTATGTAGGAAATATCAAAAGGCTTGTCATTTACAATGGAATCTGTTAATTTATCCATAGTATCTGACATTATATCATCAGGTATAATAGTGGCGAGAGCCTCTTTTGACAATCCTAATTCTTCGCTGGCAAGCTCGTTTATCATAGTTTCACGGACAGTGTCATAAAATCCGGAGTCTTTAAGTGCTGACGAAATATCATCACCCTTCAGGACGGAAATCCTCAGTACTGTTAAAAATCCGTTTGCGATAAGCAAAATAGTCATTATCATGGTAAGAATAAAACCGAAGGTGGCACGTAATGTATGGTGCGGTTTCGGCTGTAAATAATTTTGATCCATAAAACCTCCATTCCTGCATCGTATACAAGGATGCAAATAATATTTAAAATTAATTGCAAAATTTTATGTAAATAAAGCGTGAATAATAATTTGCAATAAAAACACATTAATAGGATAGCATATAAAAAAATATAGTGCAAGAAATTAGTGGAAAAATAAAGGAAAATAGTGTACAATGGTTACTATTGTAATGAACTGACCAAAATCAGCAGAATAGTGATTAGTGTTAAATCACAAATAAAAGTTTTTCACCGCAGAATTTGTGTCTGTGCACACCTGACACAAATGCTTTATGAATATGAACGTGTGCAGAAATGAGGAGTAAAATGTATATTATAGCAGGACTTGGAAACCCTACGTCACAATATGCAAGGACAAGGCATAATATCGGGTTTGATACCATAGATATAATAGGAAAGAAGTACGGCATAAAGGTGGATACGGCAAAGCATAAAGCTTTGTGTGGTACAGGCATTATAGGAGGAGAAAAGGTGCTTCTTTTAAAGCCCCAGACATATATGAATTTAAGCGGAGAAGCAGTGGCAGATGCACTGAATTATTATAAACTGAATCCGGAAAATGAGCTTATAGTTATATTTGACGATATAAGCCTGCCACCCGGAAAGCTTCGTATAAGAAGAAAGGGAAGCGCAGGAGGACATAACGGCATAAAAAGCATTATATCAATGACAGGAACAGACGGCTTTAAGCGTATAAAAATAGGAGTAGGTGAAAAGCCGGAGGGCTGGGATTTGTCAAGTCATGTGCTGGGATATTTTAAAAAGGATGACAGAAAGCTGGTAGAGGATGCCATGGAGAGGGCAGCAGATGCAGTGAAACTTATGGTACGGGATGAATTTGACAAGGCTATGAATATGTATAATTAAATTATAAAGATAAGTGGGAGGCAGATATGAAGCAGGCAATGAGCAGACCGATGGAGAGCGTGCAGGAGCTTTCATTAGTAAAGGAACAACTGAATAAAGCGAAAAAACCAATACACATATCCGGTGCCATTGATTCGGGACAGGTTCATCTTGCCGCAGCTATAGGGGAAACCTACAGATATAAGCTTTTTGTTACATTTACGGAACAAAAGGCAAAAGAGATATATGAGGATATGAGATTTTTCTGCAGTGATACATATTATTATCCGGCGAAGGATTTCATATTTTTTAGTGCTGACATACACGGCAATCTTATGCTGAGTCAGAGAATGGAAACAATAAAGGCCATAAGGGAAGGTAAGGATGTATGTATAGTCACAACCATTGACGGACTTCTTGATAAGCTTGTGCCTATGGATATAATAAAAGACAATATTCTTACCATTGATTATGATTCTGTAATTGAGCCGGAGGAATTGAAAAAAAGGCTCATATCAATGGGCTATGAAAGATGTGAGCAGGTGGAAGCACAGGGGCAGTTTGCCGTAAGGGGCAGTATAGTAGACATATTTGCACCTACGGAAAGTGAGCCGTGCAGAATTGATTTCTGGGATGATACCATAGATTCCATTAAATTATTCGATCCTGTAAGTCAGAGAACAATAGAAACCGCAGACAGTGTAGTTATCTATCCTGCCACCGAGTATATTCTGACGGAGGAGATGCTTGAAAACGGCATAAATAAAATAAAGGAAGCTGCAAAAAATACTGAGAAAGTTTTCAGGGAAAAGCAGAAAAACGAGGAAGCCCACAGGATTAAAACTATAATAGGAGATTTTGTGGAACAGCTTTCCATATCAAGGGCAGGAGTATCATTAGACAGCTATATGGATTATTTTTACGGGGAAGCTGCTTCTCTTTTAGAGTATCTTCCTTTTGAAGATACGGTAGTTTTTATGGATGAACCTTCAAGATGCCATGAAAGATGTGAGGCAGTTGTTGCTGAATTTAAGGAAAGCATGATAAACAGAATAGAAAAGGGATATGCACTTAACGGACAGGCAGATGTGCTTATATCCACAGAGCAGCTTTTTTCTGCTGTGGAAAGAAGAAAATGTATTTTATTTACAGCACTTGACCAAAAGTTTAAGTTTATGTCTGCGGGAGAAAAATATCAGGTATCCGTAAGAAATGTAAATCCATATAATAACAGCTTTGAAACACTTGTTAAAGACCTTGAAAGATATAAAAAGTCAGCATACAGGGTGCTGGTGCTGTCAGCATCAAAGACAAGAGGCTTAAGACTGGCTGAAACTTTGTTAAATGAATTTAACATAAATGCCTTTTATTCTGAGGAAGAGGACAGAGTTCCGGTAGCAGGTGAAGTTATGGTTACATACGGCAATGTTCATAAGGGCTTTGAATATCCTCTTATAAAATTCGTTGTTATGACGGAGTCAGATATATTCGGCACAGGAAAAAAGAAGAAAAAATCAAAGGCAAAATACAGCGGACAGAAAATTGCTGATTTTGCGGAACTTAATATAGGTGATTATGTTGTTCATGAAAATCACGGACTGGGTATCTACCGGGGAATAGAAAAAATGGAGGTGGATAAAACCACTAAGGATTATATAAAAATAGAATATGACAAGGGTGGAAACCTTTATATTCCTACGACCCAGTTTGACATGATACAAAAATATGCCGGAAAGGATTCGGGCAAGCCAAAGCTTAATAAGCTTGGAACAAAGGAATGGTCACAGACAAAGGCGAAGGTAAGAGGTGCCGTAAGGGATGTGGCAAAGGAGCTTGTGGAGCTTTACGCTGCACGTCAGGCAAAATCAGGATATAAGTATGGCGAGGATACCGTATGGCAGAGGGAGTTTGAGGAAATGTTCCCTTTTGAAGAAACAGACGACCAGCTTGCTGCCATAGCCGATACAAAAAAGGATATGGAAAGCACAAAAATAATGGACAGACTTATATGCGGCGATGTAGGCTACGGAAAGACGGAAATAGCCATTCGTGCATCATTCAAGGCGGTTCAGGAGGGAAAACAGGTGGCATTTCTGGTGCCTACAACCATACTTGCGCAGCAGCACTATAACACATTTTTACAGAGAATGAAGGATTTTCCTGTAAATATAGAGCTTATGTGCCGTTTCAGAACACCGGCACAGCAAAAACATGCCATAGAAGGCCTGAAAAGAGGTACTGTGGAAATAGTTATAGGAACCCACAGACTGTTATCAAAGGACATTGCCTTTAAGGATTTGGGACTTCTTATAGTGGATGAGGAACAGCGTTTCGGAGTTACCCATAAGGAAAAGATAAAACAGCTTAAGAAGGATATAGATGTACTTACACTTACTGCTACGCCTATTCCACGTACACTCCACATGGGACTTGTAGGCATAAGGGATATGAGCGTACTGGAGGAGCCGCCTGTTGACAGGCTGCCTATACAGACATATGTAATGGAATACAATGACGAAATGGTAAGGGAGGCAATAAACAGGGAGCTTGCACGAAACGGACAGGTATATTATGTATATAACCGTGTCAATAATATAGATGAAATTACAAACCAGATAGCAAAGCTTGTGCCTGATGCCAATGTAGTATTTGCACACGGACAGATGAGTGAGAGAAAGCTTGAGCAGATAATGTATGATTTTATAAACGGAGATATAGATGTGCTGGTAGCAACCACCATTATCGAGACAGGTCTTGACATATCAAATGTAAATACTATTATAATACATGATGCAGATAAGCTTGGTCTGTCACAGCTGTACCAGCTGAGAGGACGTGTGGGAAGGTCAAACCGTACCTCATACGCATTCCTTATGTATAAGAGAGACAAAATGCTAAAAGAGGTGGCAGAGAAAAGACTGTCGGCAATAAGAGAATTTACGGATTTAGGCTCAGGCTTTAAAATTGCCATGAGAGATTTAGAGATAAGAGGAGCAGGAAATATACTTGGTGCAGAGCAGCATGGTCATATGGAGGCTGTAGGCTACGACCTTTACTGCAAAATGTTAAACGAAGCAGTGCTTGTAATGAAGGGCGAAAAAGAGGATACAGAGGATTACGAGACAGCCATAGATGTAAAGGCAGATGCGTTTATTCCGTCTTCTTATATAAGAAACGAACTGCAGAAGCTCAATATGTACAAGAAAATATCTCTCATAGAAGATGAATCAGAGTATGAGGATATGCAGGATGAGCTTCTGGACAGATTCGGAGAGATGCCGAAGTCAGTTTCAAACCTTTTAAGAATAGCGCTTATAAAGGCAGGAGCCCATAAGGCACAGATTACAGAGATAAAGGGCGACAGACAGAGACTTAAAATATCCGTATATCCTAAAGCAAAAATAGACATAAACATAATTCCCGATATGATAAAAAAGTATCGTAATGATATGAAATTCAGCGGAAACGGAGAGCCTTATTTTGAGTATATGCCAAAGGTACAGCTTAAAAATACAGATGAGCTGTTTGACAGAATGTCAGAGATTGTCAATGACATAGAGAATTTAAAATAGAAAGCATTTTAATAGAAAGCATTTTAATAAAAAGCATACAGGTAATGAGGATTATTTATGGGAAAAAAACAAAAATATAAGTATAACCGGAAACAGGAAATAATTATTAACATTGTAAGTGCAATAATGGTTATTATGGCGGTTTTGGTAATAGTAATCAATATATTGCCGGATGATGATAAGTCTTTGGAAGTGGCAAAGCCTGCAGATACCACCGGGGAGGAAAAAATATCACAAAAGGAAATAGGCGGAATATCGGTAAACGATATGACCGGCACAGAACCGGAAGGCGAAAGTGAACAAATAACCGAAGAAGAAGGTAATAACGTCACTGAGAGTGCTGCCAATAATAGCGAAACTGCAACGGAAGATATGGTAACAGAACCGTCAGTGACAGTAAAGGAATATGATAACGTATCATGTGGCAGACTGGAGGAGACAAAATATGTCTCATCAGACTATTTTGATAATACATTATTTTTAGGTGACTCAAGAACAGTGGCACTTAGTTCAAATGGTTTTATAAAGTCTCAAAATACCTTTGCCGTAAACGGAATATCTCACGTGACATTTTTGACACAGCAGTTTACAGACAGCGTGACAGGCGTGACCGGAGATATATATTCCATAGTAAAACAACGAAAGCCGGACAGAATTTACGTTGCGCTTGGTGTAAACGGAGTGGCATATATTGACAAAAACACATTTCTTGATAAATATGAACAGCTTATAGACGGACTTATGAAAGCATCACCGGAAAGCAGGATTATTATTCAATGTATACTTCCGGTAAATGAAGAAAACTATACGGGTGGAAACCCTAATCTTAATAATAAAAACATAGATGCAATGAACGCAGAGCTTTTAAATTTAGCAGAGAGAAAAGAAATTTATTATCTTGATTTATCATATATTCTGAAAAATGAAAATAATAGTCTTGCTTCAATATATGACAATGGAGACGGACTGCATTTTTCATTTACAGGATACAGCGCCGTATATGACGGAATATGCAGACATGGGGTGGATTAAATTCTATTCAATAGCTGCTTGAATATATGTCTGCAAAGGATGTGTATGAGATGGCTGAAGAAAGAATTGATAAGGGCAAATCAATAGGAATTGATTATTTGGAAAGAATGTCTGCGGAGGATGTAAGTCGCTTAGCAGTAAAGGGGTATAAAAATGGCAGGTCTGTGGATATGTACTTGGAATACATGGATTCAGACGGATTAAATGTAATTGCAGAGGACAAGCTGCTAAAGGGCAAGCCTTATAATAGGTATTTAGAGCGAATGGGAGCATGTGCGGCATATGAATTTGCAGTTAAGTCAATCCGTGAAGAAAAATTTGAGATAAGTGTTTTTACAGCATATGCCGGCAGAAGATATGGTAAAATTAGCAATAATGGAATATAAGAATGGAAAGCCGATAAGGGACTTTTTAGAATATATTGATTCAGATACCCTGAAAGAAATTATGCGGGATATAATATAAAAATTAAATAAGGCTGGGAAAAGGAATGTCACACTAAATCAGGAACCTACATTATACAGGATATAAAATATAGTATTTTATATAATCTGTAAGTTTCTGTTTTAGTGGGACAGTCTTTTTCATATAGCAAGCCGTGCAATAATGTTGAGAAATAACCAAATGGTTAGTTGATACATATTTTGTCTTGATGATTATATACTCTAATCATAACAAAAAGACAGTAAATAATTGTTTATAATTAATAAAGAATATATGTAACATAAAGTATATATACAAATGAGTAAAAGCTAAAAGAAACAAGAATAAGTTAAACATTAATTTAACAACCAAAAGAAAAAACGTTAATTGATAGCAATGATTTGTCTGGTGTAAACTTTATGAAGGTAATGATGGCAACATTCTGACTCGTGGAAGAGGCAATTATGAGAATGATCCTGTTAAGAGAATGCAAGACCGAAAAAAGAATTAAG
>CAMENQ010000072.1 GCA_945928585.1 uncultured Roseburia sp.
TGAGGAAGTGGCTGAGACTTCAGACACTTCCGAGTTACGGTCGGCGCTTAGAAAATAGACACAGCATATGAATAAAATTCCTTATTGTCTCCGAAGCTTCCCTACATAATATACAACCGCCTGCCCTGCCATACCGCCACATCCTTTTTCCACACAGATATACGGAAGGGCTGAACTCCCCCACTACAACTTTACCAAATAGTTTCCATCTACTCTTACACCCTCATTCTGCACTATAAATGCATATGGGTCGTATTTGCGCACAATAGTCTTAAGTCTGTTTAATTCATATTTTGAAAGCATAATGTAAAGCATTTGCTCGTCTTCCTCTGTGTATGCTCCCACTGCTTTCCACTTGGTTACTCCTCTTCCAAGTTCTTCAAACACTTCCTGCTCCATGGCTTTTGTGTCTACCTTTGTAATAATGTTTACTGCCATATTTATATTCTGGACGTGTACCTTGTCCATTGCAATGGAATATACAGATGCAAATATAACTGAATATATAACTGTTTTTATATCAAACATAAAAAGGCAGGCTCCGTAAAGAAGTATGTTTACCAGCAGGTTTACCTTTCCGACACTGAAATCCTTTTTCCATCTGACAAGCAGTACTCCGATAATATCCATTCCGCCGCCTGAGCTTGCCATACGGAGTGTTATGCCTATTCCCACGCCTGCAATAATACCGCCGACTACGCTTGATGCCATCATATCTTCTATTATAAGCTTTGCAGGAATAACTGACATAAAAATTGTCATTGCGGTTACTGTAATAAGAGTTTTTGCCAAAAATCTTTTACCCATTTTTTTCATTGCAATTATAAAAATCGGAACATTTATAATATAATAAATGATACCTGCAATATCAATATTTCCCACCGGTAAATTCATATAGTCAACAAGTATTGTTCTTATAACCTGACATATACCCATAAGTCCGCCTGTGTACAATCCTATGGGAACAAGAAACAGATTTACGCCTACAGCATACATTAATGAGCCAATTATGCACCCGATAGTTCTTTCTGCTTCAAATAACCATTTTTTATTCTCAATTCTTTTTTGCAAATTACTTTCCACTGATTTTGCCTTTCCTTTCTTTTTGTAATATTAGTTTTTCTGAAAGCATGTATTTTTCCCTTTATTTATTAAGTATATCAAATCCCTATGGCATTATCAAATATTTAGTATTTTATTTTTCTAATTTTTTTTCACAGAATAAACATAATATTTTCCTTTTTTCCTAATACACTGAATAAAGAATGCCATCATAGCGTGGCATTTTCAAATTACATATGGAAACAAGGAGGATACTATTTTGATTCAGGTCTTACACCTAAAAAAAATGTATGGCAATAAGACAGCCGTAGATGATTTAAGTTTCAATGTAGAAAAAAATCAGATATATGGTTTTCTTGGTCCAAACGGAGCCGGAAAATCTACTACAATGAATATTATTACCGGCTGTCTTTCTGCCACGGAGGGCACAGTGAGTATAGGTGGGTACGATATATTTGAGGAGCCATTTAAGGCAAAATCGCTGATAGGGTATCTTCCGGAGCAGCCTCCCCTTTATATGGATATGACTGTAAAGGAATATCTTTCCTTTGTTGCGGAGGCAAAAAAAATTAAGAGAGTTTCCATTCCGTCAGCAGTTGACAGTGTAATGAAAAAAACTTCTCTTCTAAATGTTCAGAACAGACTTATTAAAAATCTGTCAAAGGGTTATAAGCAGCGTGTAGGTATAGCAGGTGCCATACTTGGCAATCCTCCTGTAGTTATACTTGATGAACCTACTGTCGGACTTGACCCGAAGCAGATTATAGAGATAAGAAGTCTTATACGCTCACTTAAGGAAAATCATACTGTTATTTTAAGCAGCCATATACTTGCTGAGGTAAATGAGGTTTGTGACCGCATACTTATTATATCAGGCGGTAAGCTTATAGCTGATGATACTCCTGAAAATCTGACTAGTAAACTTGCCAATGGCTCTGAATTAAATGTATCTGTCCGTGCTGACATAAGCACAGTAAAATCAGTTATGGATGATTTGCAAAGCACTGTATCATCTAAACCTCTTACTGTGACATTTAATTCAACAGATGAAATAAGCTCATTTACAATTCCATTTCAGGATGAAGATAATACTCTTAAGGGACACGATATACGTGATGATATTTTTAATGCTTTCAGCAAAAAAAATATTTCCATACTGGAAATGAACCTTAAAAAAGCCACGTTGGAGCAGGTATTCCTTGAGCTTACTTCCGCTTCCGGTGAAGAATGGGAGGTGATAACAGATGAAAGCCATTTTTAAAAGGGAACTAACCTCCTATTTCAATAATATGACAGGGTATATTTTTACAGCCTTTACAGTATTTATTATCGGAATATATGTAATGTATTACTGCCTGAAAAACGGCTATCCTTACTTTGAATATGTAGTCAGCAATGTGGAGTTTTTCTATCTTATGACTATACCTGTTCTTACAATGAAGGTAGTTGCAGAAGATAAAAAGCAGCGTACTGACCAGCTTTTATATTCTCTTCCTTTGTCAATGAAACAAATTGTACTTGGAAAGTTTTTTGCCATGGCTGTAGTTTTGTTTCTGCCAGTCATTGAGCTTTTGATTTTACCTCCTATATTAAATATATATGGAGATATTGCACTTGGCACGGCCTACAGTTCTATATTTGCATATTATATGCTGGGACTCGCTCTTACCGCCATAGGTCTTTTCATATCTTCACTGACTGATAATCAGCTTGCTGCAGCATCAATCACATTTGTAATTGTCCTTGCAAGCTACCTTATGACAGGACTTTCCTCTTACATACCGGGAGATTCCTTTAGCTCATATATTTCCTTTGCCGTAATAATTCTTCTTGCCTGTATTGTTATATGGTTTATGACAAAAAGCAAAGCTGCCTCGCTTATTATCTTTGGCGTTGCCGAGGCTTGCCTTCTGCTTTTTTATGCTATTAAAAAAACAGCATTTGAAGGACTTATACATAAGGTAATAAGCGGTATTTCACTTTTTGACAAGGCTGATAATTTCTTCAATGGGATTTTTGACTTGACAGGCGTGGTTTACTTTTTATCTGTCATAGTATTATTCATATTTCTCACAATTCAGTCAATGGAGAAAAGGAGGTGGAGCTAATGAAAAGCAATTACCGGAAAAAAACATTTCGTATAGGTATGTATACTACTGCCATTACTTGTGTGGTTCTTGCCATAGTTATATTTATTAACCTTATTGTAAGCGGACTTCCGTCAGACAAGGTTAAATTTGATACTACATCAGAAGAAATTTATACGATTTCTGAACAGACGGAAAAAATCGTTAAAGGTATAGATACTGATGTAACTATTTATCTTATTGCCTCCGAAACCACCTATGACACAGCACTCTACGAGTTTTTGGAGCGATACAGGGCACTTAACAGTCATATAAAAATAGAACTTAAAAACCCGGTTCTTTATCCTGACTTTTCAAAGGAATACACAGATGAAAATGTATCAGAAAACAGCATTATTGTAGTAAGCGGACAGTCAAGCAGATATATTGCCTACTCATCCATTTACACTACCTCCTACTCATCTGATTATTCGTCCGTAGAATATACCTTTAACGGTGAAAGCGCGCTTACTTCTGCCATAAACTATGTAACAAGTGATGACCTTCCGATGGTATATCTGTTACAGGGACATGGAGAAGCAGCATTTGAATCATATTCTTCTACGATTACAGGCTATATCTCCGATGAAAATATTACTACCGGTGAATTGAGCTTATTAAAAACAGGCAGTATTCCTGATGATGCAGATGCCATAATTATACTGGACCCTACATCTGATATGTCATCTGATGAGCTTAATATGCTTACTGATTATATTTCCTCAGGCGGTCGCGTTATGCTTATATCCGGCTCCATTACATCAGACATGGTAAACTTTACAGCCCTTGCAAACTTTTGTGGTTTAACTCCTGTGGAAGGTATTGTGGCTGAGGGTGATGATTATTACTGCTATATGTACAACACATATCTGCTTCCTGACTACGGATATCATACAATAACAGAGCCTTTCTCGAATTACTATATTATGACGCCTATAGCACAGGGTATCAGAGAAACTGACAATACGTCCAACGAAGTTTCCGGTGATGATTCTTCTGATGATGATGCTTCGGGTGATAAAGCTTCTGATGATGATGCTTCTGGTGATGACGCTTCCGGTGATGACGCTTCTGATGATGATGTTTCTGATGATGATGTCTCTGATGATTCGTCCCAAGCTGCTTCCGATAATAATGAAGTATCAGTCAGTGTAACCGGCCTGTTGGAAACTTCTGATAAATCATATTCAAAGGTTGACGGAAGCAAAATGACTACAATGGAAAAAGAAGACAAAGATATTGATGGCCCTTTCTATGTAGCTGCCATCAGTGAGGTATCTTCAGTTCCCAAAACAGGTCAGTTTATATACATCAGCTCCGTATATATTCTTGATGACAGTATAAATCAGGTAACCGGTGGTGCAAATAATGATTTTGTAATGAACTGTCTTGAATATATGCTTGACAGAGAAGACACCATTTCCATTCGTGGAAAGAGTATGTCTGCTGACTATCTGACTGTGGACGATGGCACCGCCTTCCGTCTTGAATTTATACTGATAGGCGTTATCCCTGTGGCACTGCTTGTCTGCGGCGGTATTGTATGCTATCGCAGAAAAAAGGAAAAATAGCTTTCATTCAGGTCAAAAAACATCAGCTCTGAAGATAGCAAAGAATCCTCAGAGCTGATTTTGAAACCGGCTTTTGAATTTATTCTATTGTAATCACATCTTTAAGGATATAATAAAAGCTCGGGGCGGAAGAATTCTTATTTTCAGGATATCCATCCCGCAAATCTATAGTATCCGATTCATCATTCGGATTTACCCCTATATATTCTCCCTGAAACACCTGTATTTTATCCTGTTGAAATTCATGAATCAATTTATTTACCCGTTCCTGTGTTCCTTTTGCAGCCACAAACTCATTTATATCAAGCATCTGAACCCAACCATAATCAAATCCGGCCCCTACATCATTTCCATTGACATTTCCTTTGATGTTTTGCTCTATCTCTTTATCCAGAAGCACCGCCTCTACCGCATTCGTCATATAAGGTGTCCAATTGATTTTTGAACCGGTAAGATATGTTGTGGGAGCAACATCTCTCATGCTTTCATTATAACTGACATAATACACTATCTTAGAACGGTCTGTTTCCTCACAAGCCACCGCAGGACCACTGGTATCCGAATGCTGGGATATAATCACACACCCCTCATCAATCAGTTCTTTTGCACATTCCTTTTCTATATGATAGTTTGACCATGTGTTTGTATATTTTACTGTCATTGTCGCCTCCGGTACCACTGACCTTATTCCCAGAAAAAAAGATGTATAACCGGAAATTACTTCTGCATATGGAAAAGCACCTACATATCCTACTTTTGCCTGTTCTGTAGTAATTGTGCCATTATCAATTAATTCCTTCATTTTCATTCCTGCCACTACTCCGGAAATATATCTGCCCTGATAAATATTTCCCATAAAAGTATGATAATTACTTAAATATGGTTTCTCGTTTGCATTGCTGCATGTTGCCTGACAAAACTGAATCTCAGGATAGATTGCGGCATATTCCTTCATCTTTTCACCATAGCCATAACTGGTTGCAAAAATCAAATCACATTTTTCCTCCATCAGTTCCTCTAAAACATCTTCTACATCATCCTCTGGCACATTGTATTTGGGAATAATATTTACCTGTCCGGCATACTGTTTTTCTATCGCACTCTGTGCCTTCAAAAAATTAGCAGTATATGCATCACTGGCGTCTCCTACATAAATAAATCCGACATTAATTGTCTTTACTTGTTCTTTTTCATTTGAAAAATAATTTATACCGAATGAAATTACAATCATAACAATTGCACTTATCAAAGTAATTCCATAAACCCGTTTCATTTCCGATTTCATTTTCACACCTCGCTGCTTTTAGGCTTATAAATATGTGTTACGTCAATTGTACCCTCATCAATCAATTCAAGCATAATATCAACCAGTTTCGGATCAAACTGCGTTCCTCTGCCTCTTTTAAGTTCTGATAAAACATACTCAAAATCCAATTTTTTACGATAAACACGATTTGCAGTCATTGCATCAAAAGCATCCGCAATCCCAATAATTCTTGCATTCAAAGGAATCTCTTCTCCCTTAAGACCATGAATATATCCATGTCCATCATATCTCTCATGATGATAAAGCGCTCCTTCCGTTACGTTATCAATCAACGTGAAATTCTTAAGTATTTCTGCACCTCTCGTCACATGGGATTTCATAATTTCGTATTCTTCATCTGTAAGTTTCGCCGGTTTATTTAACACATAATCCGGAATTCCAATTTTACCAATATCATGCAGAATTGCTATTTTGCGCAGTTCTTCACATGCCTCATCGCTATATCCCAGTTTTTTGGCAATTAAAACAGAATATTCCGATACACGTACAGAATGCTGACTTGTGTTTTCATCCTTTGCATCCACCGTCTTGGCAATGGTCATTATGGTTTCATTTCCCATCTGCAACTGATTTTTTGCCCATTCCAGTTCCATTTTCTGTATATGAAGTGTTTTCTTTATCTGTGTTCTGATAAACATCCATGTAAGATACGCAATTACAAATACTGCCACAATTGCCACATATAATTGAAACCACCAATTGTCATAGATTTCATTTTCTTTAATAATCTTATATGTACTCTCTGCAATGATATTACCTGTCCTGCTCTCTAATACTGCAAGGTGAAAAGTGTATTCACCGGACGCCAGATTAGTATATACAATATCTGACATTTCACTTTGTGCCATTACCTTCGGTTTCCGATCAAAGCCTTCCAGATAAACGCTAATATTTGGATCATTAATGGAGTAATTAACCAACTCCGGATTTATCTCAATCTTACATGCCCCTCTCGGTATATAGGTAGCTTCCCCCTTTTCTATCGGATAGCTTTCTCCATCCACAACTATCTCTTTTAACAACATGCGGTAGGATCTCACAGCTATGTCATATTGATTCATATTCATACATGCCACTCCCGTTTCCCCTGACAAATATAAATTGTCGTCTTCATCAATATAATTCCATGAATTGGGAGTAAGTTCCATACGCAGCCCTTTTTTTGCATCCAGAAGTTCATATGACACTTCTTTTCCCTGCAACAGATCATCTTTATCCACAACATAAATACCTGCCGAACTTAACACAAACAATTCACCATTCTTTCCTTCCACAAGGTCATAATTATTGTAATATGGGAAATTATCTAAAATCCGAATATCTCCGGTCTCTGTTAAGTAACATAACCCATTGCTTGTTACAACAAACAATCCACCGCCATCTGAGTCAGGCACTATTCGCAAAATAATTTCAGAGCTTAATCCATTCTCCTGCTTCAACGTCTGAATTATATTACCATCCTTTATCACGGCAATACCATTCCCATCCGTTCCGGCAAGAATACTTCCATCCTCTCTTTCATACATTGTCAACACTTTCGGATTGCTAAGACCATCTGAAATGCCAATTGTATCACACACCTTGCCCTGTCGGATGTATGTAAGTCCGGAATCCCCTGCCACTACAATCGTACCATCCTTCATTTGCATTACGGAACGTAATTTATCTCCAATGACTCCGGTCCCGCTGTTATATATATTTATTTCCCCTGTTTCTGATATTTCCCAAATTCCCAGACTTGAAGTGCAAATCCATAAATGATTTTCAGAATCCGTCATCAGACAGCGAATCCTCACTCCTTTTAGCTGCTCCACAATGGAATCCTGTTTTGCCTCGTGATTCTCCGTTACAACATCCAGTCCGGAATCTGTTCCAAAGTACATACAATCCTGCCACTTTACCACAGTATTTACAACATTTTCAGCTAATCCGTATTTCTCATAAATTTCCCGAAAAACAGACGGACACAGACGAAGTAACCCAAGCCTTGAAGACACAAACCATAAATTTCCCTGATAATCAATAAGCATATGTTCAATGGAGCTGTTGAATGCATTAGTGTCAATAAAACAATACTCTCCATCCAAAGTTATGTACCCTACTCCATTATCTGCACAAATAAACATTAAATTTCCTTCCGAAAACTTTAATGAATTAATTCCAATAAGGCTGCCACATTTTATGTCTGACAGTTTCTCCAGGCGATTTTCTGAAATCTGATAGATTTCAATAGTATTTGCTGAAGTACCTACATATAATTTTCCAGTCTCATCAAAAACACAGCAATTATATGACTCCCCTTCTTTTTGCATAGTCTGATGTGTAACAATGTCCGTACCACGAATCAGATAAAGTCCTCCTTCATCCGTAACAGCAACAACATTTCCGTTTGCATCCGCACATATACTGTTGGCATACACCACATCAGGTATTATCTTACAAACCTCCAGTCCTCCGGACAACTGCATAACAGCCAAACTGTCAGTAGTTCCCACATAGTAATATCCTTCTGTATTCTGCACAATACAGCGAACCGAATTTGATGGAAGCCCATCTTTCCTGTTCACTACATTAGATATATTTTGATTTATACATATAGATAACCCGTCGTCATTTGTTCCAATCCATAGTCTTCCTGCTTCGTCTTCATACAGACAATTCACTGTTTTGACAGACTGAAATTCATTTATCCACTGAAAGGTATTTCCACTATAACGATATAATCCGCCATAAGTTCCAATCCACAAAATACCATCCTTTGTCTGGACAATATCATTAGCGCTCCCTCCCGGCAATCCATTTTCACCATTATAGACCGTTTGCACATAATCATGAAAATCATACTCATCTATTTCCTTCTTTGCAGAATTATTCTCTGCCCAAACAATATTCTCCGTAAACAAAACAAGAAGCGATACCTGTATCAAAAGTGAAACAGCTACTCGGTGATTCTTTTTTTGTTTTTTACTTTTCTTTTTTCTTTTCAAATAGAGCTGTACCACCACAAACAATATCAGTATGGTTACCACCTTGTCCACAAAATCAAGATAAAATTCCCCTATAACATTACTTATTTCTGTATTGCACCCTATTTCCCGTAACAATCCGGACACACCATCACCCCATATATTACCTGTAGCACCATCTGACAAAATAAAATTCAATGGAGCTGTTATAATAACAGAAAAAATTGTAATTACAAACGCAGTTGACATGGCGCCAAATATACTTTTCAGAAAACCCTTTTTCGCACAGACACCAACCGTAACTCCAACCACAAGGCCGCTTAATCCATAAAACATACTAACATCCGAACGCATACAATACATAATGTTTGATGTTACTCCCACAATTGCGCCACATACCGGTCCAAACACATATGATGTAAAAACGGTGCC
>CAMENQ010000073.1 GCA_945928585.1 uncultured Roseburia sp.
CCTTATAGTAAAACATAAAATCTGATATTGAAATAAAATCACCGTTTTTAATCACTTCTTTATTATCAGCTTTATTTCCATTATGATACACACCATATGTGGCATTAAGGATATTCAGAATTAATCCTTCATTTGTTTTGGCTAATTCTATCTTATCATTTACAATATATTCACCACTTATAATAATGTCATTATTATTATCTGAACCAATTGATATTCTTCCAACGTTTTCAAGATTAATCCTTCGCTCAAACTTTTTCTTTTTACTATCAAAATCCACCATAAATTCAATAGTAAACACTTCATTATCTGAATCCTGATATTTAACCCATATACTGTCACCATGTTTTATTTCTACTGTAAGAAGACGTCTTGTATCTCCTACTGTTATATAAAGATTATCCGCACACATAACTGACCATCTTCCATTAGTATTAATGAAATCCAGTCTTATTTCCTCAAAAAATAATTCTTTATGTAATCTGTAATCGCTGTCAATAGACGTGCCAATACGATATGTCTTTGCTTCTGTCGGGAGTTCTATCTCTTTATATAAATTACGGTTTGATATAATCACTTTATATTTATTCATCATATAGCACGTCACCTCTATTCTGTATAATTTATTACACTTCCATTTCTCAATCCATATTCGCTTAACAGCTTATTCCCCCTAAGCAGTACAATTGGATTTTCTACCTTTAAATAACATTTTTTAATATCTGATGTATCTATACCTAAATCAAATGCCTGATTTAAGCCGACCAGCAGTTCTCTGGTTGTAATATCCGTCGGAATCTCAATATCAACAGATATATTTCTTTTTAGTATATTAAATATAACAACTATAGTTTTATCCATATGTGCCCCCTAAATTGTCAGGAATGATATTTTTTTAATTCCTTCGTTTTGCGACAGTTCCTCACATGTTACCTTTCCATTTATAATGAATTTATCTATGTATTCGCTCACATTAAATTTTATGGCTACATCCGGTGCAATTAACGCATTATAATTCTCCTTTTCAAACTTATTGCAAACAAATACATACTTATCCGAATTCGTCCCATTTATATTTGAAATCAGTGCATTCGTTGCATTTACTGCACTTATGCTCTGCTCCGTAACAATAATCACCTTGTCAGCTATGTCAAAAAGCATGGTCTTTTCCCCGTCAAATGTGCTTTCTGCATCGATTACGACAAAATCATATTCACTACTTTTTTTAGCGCCTAAAGCTAATTTAGCGTAAATAGAGTATTCCAGTCCCACCGACATAAGCGCTGCCTTAAATGCAGGAATATAGCAAAATATCTCTTTTCTGATAATATGCCTGATATCCGAATAAACATTTTCACCCGGATTACTCAGCTTAGCATATACGTCGGGCGATGATATTGGCGTGGTATTTTCCAGCATATACTGAAAGCTTTGAAGTCTGCCGGCATTTATGTAAAGAACCCTCTTGTAATTCTTTGTAAGGCAGGCACTGATTCCCATTGCTATCGTTGTCTTTCCTGCTCCTCCGTTTGCCGATGTCACCACAATTATCTGCGTTTCTTCTTTTGAGTTTCCTTCTATGTTCAGGTGGCTTGCACTTTTTCCGATAATTGTGCTGAAAATCTCTTTTATGCTTGTATACTTAAACAGCTTACATATGTTTAATTCCTCTGTTCCGCCTTCCTCATATTCTTCCATCATAAGAAAAATATTTGAAATGTTATGCTTTTGCAGTGTTGAATCATAAAGCTCGTCTGAAACAATTAAAATTTCAGCCTTTTGAGGTTTGGAAAACAGCTCTTCAAAGTAATCTCTGTCCGTTATTATTTCCAAATCTACACTGTCGAAAAAATCCTTTGCAAATTTCAGCTGTAAGGGAATTATATAATTAATGTCTGTATCTGCTATTATTACTCTTGGCTTTACCATTTTTACACCTTCCTTATACTAACTGAAAATCACTGTCTGCCATTCGGATAATGTCTCCTTTATTTATCCGTACTGCCTGATGTGGTGCAAGTCTTACTCCGTTTAAAAATGTTCCGTTTGCACTTCCTTCATCTGACAGGCTATATCCCATATTGTCTCTTGTAATTCTGCAGTGTTTTCTGCTAATCATATTATTGAAAGGAATTACTGCATCGACTATATCCTGCTTTTTTCCAAGAAGCATATTGTCTTTGTCAAGTGCAATCTGAAAATATCCCGGTGAATTCATTGCAACCAGCTTAAGCACTCTGGTATCCTTCTGATTATTTATTGGTGCTTTATTATTTGTTCTTTGTGGAATTGGGGACATACCTGCCCCCTTATATTTGTTATAAATGTCTTCTATGGACATTGAGCCGTTTGATAAATCCAGAACAAATTTATCAAGTCTTTCACTCGACTCTCCAATAACCTTATTTATAAGCTTGATGAGACTGGAGCGTAACTCGCTCTCAAATTCTGCATAGCTGTCAAATACTTTTACGTTAATAGGAAGATACACAAGCTTTACCTTAAGTGTGCTTGGGTCAACAAAAATCTTATCCCATGACACATCTATGTTCTGGCTTGAAAGAAATCCGTTATTTCTTACCTCAACTACACTTCCAAACATATTAACTACTATATTTATGAGTATGGCAGGTGTTATGCCTGCAAACATTGTGGACATTGGTCTGTAATCATCTGTGATATAATACAGTTCTATCTTTCCGTTATAAAGCATTCTCATACATTTGACAAAAATATCATTTGTCTGGCTTTGCAACACCTTATAATCTGTACTGACAAAATGCTTATATTCTTCCAGTACATATCCAAAATTATTTCCACATTCAATTTCCTGAATTATTCCATTGTCCTTTAATGTGTACATATAAAATCCTCTTTCTGCCATAATACTTTATAGTAGTTAATATGCCTTATTTTTGTTACTGTTTTTTAGTTTCTTTAGTCGCCCTTTACCTTCAGTCTAAGTTTTCTTCTTCTAAGCACAAGTGCTGTAGTTCCGCCTCCTGCTACTGCTGCCGTTCCGCCTATACTTCCAAAGAACAGCGGCTTATTTGCAAACCAACGTATGAAGAAGTTTGTAGATACTGTTATTTCATTTTCAAATGCATATCCCGGATTAAAGTCACTATCGCTTGTGCTTCGTGTATTTCCTGCCTTATCAGTTACGGAAATTGATACTGTCTGGTTTGTTCCTTCTGTCATGGTAAATGCATATGTTCTGTTTATTGCATTGTTTTCGCCCTCAGTAAGCTGTACATCTGCTGCTTTGCCGTTTATCTCTACCTTTACGGCATCATCACCGTCTTTAAGCCCTATTGAGTCAAACACTGAAAATGACACCTGATGCTCATTTTCATTGAAGATGGCTTCACCCATACCATTTATACTTGTTATTTCCGGCTTAGTGGTATCTACATAAAATAATATTTCCTTATTGCTTACGCTGCCTGACTCACTGTCAAGTACCATATTTGCATTAACTGATTCTGAATTATTTTCTGCTGCATCCTTTGACGCTACTGACAGCTTGTATACACCATCCTCGGTAAATACCTCTTTCTTTATGGTATATTTATACTGGTACCAGCCCACAGACTTACTTTCAGGTGCTATGGTATAATCCTTGTCCTCCTCAAGAGTCAGCTTTGTACCATCTTTTGTTACTGTTATTTCTCCCGGTCCTTCAAGCTTATCTGCATTATATTCCGTTATAACAAAGTCATCTGTCACCTTCTGTGTATATTGATTCTGCTGCATATTTATAATTGCCTGGTCATATATATACACTGAACCAAATCTGTTAATTGTAAAATATACTGTCTGAGTAGTCTCTCTGCCGGATTTATCAGTTACCTTAACATTAAGCTGATACAATCCGTCATTTTCCTGACTGTTTTCAAATGATGTAAGCGGTATTGTAATAACCTGCTTTCCATTTACTGTCTTAATTTCATAATTATCAGTTTTTACCTGTTCCGGTGCGTTTCCATAGCTTGTTCTATAAAGCTCTACTGTTTGTCCTAAATAATATGTATCTGAGAATGATACTGTAATATTGTCTTTCTTGAAAACATATATCTTACGCTTGTCTCCGTTTTCATCATTCTCAAATTCATCATCATATGGGTCATTCTCTGATGATTCCACTTCCACATTCAATTCAGGAGCTGCCGTATCTATATAGAAAGTATCTAAGTTTTTATTCTCTCCCTGATTTCCTGCCATATCAGTAAGTGTTACATTAAAGTTCTGATACTCTCCTTCCTCAGTAAATGTGTATGTTGCCGTATGAATGTCCCCATTATTATTCCATTCAACAGCTACCGTTGCTTCATTTACCATTATGCTTACTCTGTCGGCCGTAAAATTATGCTCAGTTACTGTAATTGTTACCTGTCTTGAATCCTGTATGTATTCTGCGTTACCCTGTCCGTCTGTAGACTGTATATCCATAACAGGCAAAGTTTTGTCTATTGTAAATTCAGTAGGATTCTGTGTACCATTTTCAAATACTACATCTGTGCTTTCATTTCCGGCCATATCAGCATAGCTTATGGCGAAGGTATAATCTCCGTCTGCGCTGTATGTTACTGTAGCTGTATACGTAGTATTATCACCATTTCCTGTACCTTCTGACTTAGTCCAGTTTGAAAGCTGTGGTATGGTTTCGTCTGTATTCGTAATAGTTACCCTGACATCTTCTGATTTAAAGTTTCTTTCTGTAACAACAATAGTTGCAGTTCTGTCTTCCTTATAGTAACTGTTACTGTCAGGAGTATTGTTGTTATAGCTTATATTTATTGATGGCTGTGTTACGTCTATTTTTATTGATGCAGTTTTTGTAAATGTGTTTCCTGCATTATCCTCTGCCGTTACCTCTATCACTACATCATTGCTGTTATTTGCAACTGCATCCACAGTTATGTTTCCGCTAAAATTCTGCAAAAGCTCTGCCTTTGTAGGATTATTCTTATCAAAGCTGTATAATGTGCCGCTCTGTGTAACTGTTCCCATATTATAAACATTAAATGTTACACTCTTTAAGCCTGAAAATGTCCCGCCTGCCGTAGGGTCTGTTACTTCTACTGCAACATTTACGTTTCTGTTATATATACCATTTACAGGCTGCTCAGGTGTCACTGTCACACTTGGCTGCACTGTTTCTTCAGGTGATTTTGTGTCTACTATTATTCCGCTTGTACTTGTATATAAAATGTTTCCTGCATTGTCTCTTACTCTCATATATACTATACAGCAGTCATTACCCTCAACAGCTATACTGCTGTTAAAGCTTTTCCACTGATTTTCTGACAGATTATTAAGCTCTGTCTGTGTCAGTTTTGTAGTACTGTTTGACTTATAATAGCTTACATCACGTACGCCTGATGTAATATCATTTTCAGTATGTGAAAGCACTACTGACCTGTTTGTTATTACGAAATTATTAAGCCAATTAAAGCCATTAGCATTAATACTTCCCACAGGATTTGTTTCATCTATGGTAATTGTGCTTTCTGCCGTTACCGCTTTATTTTCTGCATCATCAGTATAATCTACGGTTATTTTATATACCGCATCAGGATTCAATGAAACTGTAATCTGATGTACAGCTTCGTCCGGTGTGCTTCCCTCTGTTGTTTGCCATATTCCGCTTATGCTGTAATCACCATTGTTTACCTTGTCTGTTGAAACCTTTATGTCTACCTTATCCGCATCAAAATGTGATGTTCTTTCTTTGATTGTAATTATGGCTGTCTGTGCTTTCTGATAATATGAACCATTGTCTATACCTGTAATAGTTATTTCAGGTGCCGTATTATCTATAGAAAATGTAACAAATACAGGTTCACTTGTTCTTCCGCACACATCTACTGCAGTTAAGGAAACATTAATATTGTCAACATTATACTGTGTTTTATCAATGGTAAGTGCATATTCCCATGTCTTACTGTTTCCTACTGCTACTTCCGCAGTTTTTGTTTCAACGTTATCTCCCTTTACCGTATATATAACCTTACTTATATTTGATGTTATATCTTCTGAACTAAGGTTTACTACTACATTTTTATTATATATTCCTGTTTCGTTTGGATTTGCTATCTCTGCCTTTACAGCTGGTGCCACCTTGTCTACTGCAAATGCTTTATTATAAGCGGCAGCTTTATTATCTGCCGTATCCTTAAACTCTACGGCAAATGTATAATTTCCGTCACTTGAAAATCTTATTTCCGCCACATGAACATCCATATCCGGTGACTCAGCCGATTTCTTCTCTGTCCAAGTAACATTTCCAACACTGTATGCATCACTATTTTTTGTTGCCGAAATCACTACATTTTCTGCCTTAAAGTGATTTGTTCTTTCTGTGATTGTTATTACGGCCTTTCTGTTGTTATGGTTCACATCGCTGTTTTCTATGGCAATTCCATCAGCTGAACCTGCAATATCAAAATACTCTACCGTTATGACAGGTGCTGTCTTATCTATGTCAAGCTTCTGTACGGATTTTGTCTCGTTTCCTGCCTTATCCTTTACGATGACTATTATTGCTGTATTGCTGCTATTAAAGCTGTCTGCATTTACTTCTATGTTCAGACTTTCTTTTTCAATATTCGTAACAGTAATTTCCGTAAACTCAAGACTGTCTGCATTTTCTTCCATACCCGCTGTGTAATCTGGTACTATGGTATACTTAATTGATGCTATTCCCGAATATTTTCCTGCTTCCTTTTCCGTTACTGAAACATCTACCGCTACATTATTATTGTATATTGGCATTGTTTCTAATACTTGATTATTTACGGAAAATTCAACCTCTGCACGGGAAGTATCACTTACAACACTTATATTTTTTCCTGACAGGTTTATCTTTTCCCACTGACCTATAGAGCCGTTTTCATCAGCATCGAATATGTTTATTCCTGTAATTACAGTACCTTTTGCTATATCTACACTTTGTACATTATAATCTCCGCCTAAAAGTACAGATTTTTTATCTGTGCTGTCCGGTGTATATCCATATACCTTTATACCTGCCTTTGTGGTAGTAAGTTTCACCTCTGCTTCATTTGAATATACATATGTAAATAAAGCGTCTGTTTCAAACTTATTTAAGCTTTCACTTATTGTTATATCTGTTCCAAACTCTGCATCTGATACAGGTATGTCTGTAAATTCTGCTGAAACTTCTATATTTTCTTTTATGTTGCTTATTGTAAAGCTGATACTGTCACCGTCGCGTTCTATTCCTGACACAGCTATCTGTGTTCCTCTGCCTGTCGGTTCAGTAATGGATGCTATAGCCTGTCCGTTTATCTTTACATTTTCAAAGTTTATATTTTTTCCTTCATCTGAAGTAATTTTTATTTTTGCACTGTCACCTATTTTTACCTTTAGTTCACTGCTGCTTTCATTTGATGCTGCATCAGCTTTATAAATGCCTATGCTTCCTCCTGCCGCACCAGCTGCTGATTTTACCGTATACTTATACTCTGTAAATTCAATTATAATTTCATAATCCTGTGTTGCGGCAAATTCTTTTGACCATGCTGTTGTATTTTCACTCATATTAATCGGGTCTTCATTGTTAACTTTTATGGCACTTATAGCATATTTTTGTATGTTATTCTTGTCACTACCACTGTTATCAACTGCTTTTACATTAACTTTTAGTTTTCCATCCTTATTAATAACAGCCTTAATGGTTTTTATATTTCCGTCTACACTTTCAGTACTTGAGTCTCCATTAGTCATATTTGTCTCTACCGTACCTGTATTCTTATTATAGGTCACAGTAGCTGTATACACTCTTACAAAGGTTACCTGTATTTCTGTGTCTTGAGTGATTTCAACATCTGCTTTTGTCCATCCCTTATTATTATTATTATTATCTGTAATGGTTTCTTCTGGTATTGTGCTAAAATCAGCACCTTTTTTTCCTATTTTTATGCTCTTAATTCTGTAATCACCATTTTGTCCATTTACCGTTGGTGTTACTGTTATGTTTACTGTGCTTCCGTGCTCAACAGTTGTTTTTGAAATATTTACTGTTCCACTATTTTCATCGCTGTTAACAATACTATAGCTTACCTCATATTTCTTTGTTTCAAATACAGCAGTTATCGTGATTGCCTCTTCATCTCCGCTTACACTGATTTCACCCGTAATAATATCTGGATTTATTGTATCCTTTGAAAATCCTAATATATTTACCCCTGTATCATTGATTGAAACACTTGCTACCTGTTTTCCGGTATCAGGTGTGATTTTTATTTTAAGCGTTGCTCCCTCATCTATTTCCGAAAGAGATGTATTATTCATTACATTACTATTATTATCTACAAACTCTACTCTTCCATTTGCGATAGAACTGTCTATAGTTACAGTATGCAAAAATACATAATCTACGGTTATCTGAATATTATCACTTATATTTTCTATTTTGTATACTTTATCTCCCGTTCCTTCTAACGTCTTTGTCTCCACTGCAGTCTCTTGTGTGCCGTTTTTTTCCTTTATCGTTATTTTTGCAGCTCTGTAACCGCTGTCAGGCTTTATAACGACATATGCAGTTCCATTCGCATCTACTGTTAATTCATCCTTATATTTATTAGTATCGCTAACGTCAATGTTTGGACTTTCTGTTACTTCATCTGCACAAAACTTTACTGTACCCTTCTTTGCTGCATCATCAGTAACATCCTTTAGAGTATATGTATTTATATAGCTTACAACCACACTCGTGTTTTCTGCAACACTCTCTAAGGTATATTTACCATCACTACTTTCTATTACTGTTGTTGCGCTACCTTCATCCACTGTTTTTTCAACATTGTCTATTTTATATTCCGGACCCGGTTCTATTATAAGAACAGCATCCTGCCCTCTTTCTACATATGCTGTTCCTTCATATGATGTTCCATCAATTGCCACAGGTACATCATTAACTTTTACTGTACCATGTTCTGATTTTATTTTAAGTGGAATGCCGTCACTCAATGTAACAGTTGATACTTCATATGTGTTTTCATTTGATATGCTGGTTATTTCTGCCGTTACATGTTTAGAAGCATAACCTGTTTTTTCCACGTAAATGTTCAAAACCGCCTTATTTTCTTCACTGATACTACTAAGTAAATTATCTGTATCCGTTACTGTAATCTTAGCTATTCCTTCTACGTTTGTATTAACACTACCATTTTGTACAGGTTTTTCGTCCTCTCCACTTCCTACAGTTAAAGCATATGTAACCTTTGCGTCTTCTATAGGATTAAGAGTAGCCTCATCATCCTGTACTTTAATTTTAATTGTATACTCCTCTTGCTCCGGTGTTGGCGCCGGATTCTCTCCCTTTGCTACATACACCGGCATGGCTCCAATAACAAGCAGCACCGCCATAATCAATGCCAGTATACGGTTTTTATTTTTGTACTCTACCATTTTCTGTTCTCCTTTGC
>CAMENQ010000074.1 GCA_945928585.1 uncultured Roseburia sp.
AGGCACTCCGGTACAGTATAAGAGTTTCCTAAGAGGAAGCCCCATCATATTGCGGCTGCCTCTTTAGTAATTTTTTTCACTGATTTCAAAATAGCTTTGCGGATGAGCGCATACAGGGCATATCTCAGGTGCATTTGTTCCAACTACTATATGTCCGCAGTTTCTGCACTCCCATACCTTAACTTCACTCTTTGCAAATACTTCTGCCATTTCCACATTCTTAAGCAGTGCTCTGTAACGCTCCTCATGATGCTTCTCTATGGCACCTACCATACGGAATTTAGCGGCAAGCTCCGGGAAGCCTTCCTCCTCTGCTGTTTTAGCAAAGCCTTCGTACATATCTGTCCACTCATAGTTTTCACCTTCGGCTGCTGCATTTAAGTTTGCTTTTGTATCTCCTATGCCGTTTAACTCCTTAAACCACATTTTTGCATGCTCTCTTTCATTTTCGGCTGTCTTTAAAAACAGAGCTGCAATCTGTTCATAGCCTTCTTTTTTAGCAACTGAAGCGAAATAGGTGTATTTATTTCTCGCACCTGATTCACCTGCAAATGCTGCCTCAAGATTTTTCTTTGTCTGTGTTCCTGCGTACTTATCAGGCTGTTCGGATGTAATAACTTCTAAATTATCTCCTGTTGCGTGGCAGCGTGGACAAACCGGTTCTTCGCCGTCTTTAACTGTAAATACCTCTCCGCATATTTTACATCTGTATGTTTTCATTATATTTCCTCCTTTATTTTCCTGATTGTTTTGAGTAATTTGTTCATATTCCATTGCATCACCGATATGCTTTATCTGTGTATGCTTTGCAATGTCATCGCTTGTGGTTACAAGATTTTCAAGCGATAAGTTATGTACTGAATGATTTCCTGTAACTCTGGCAAATGTTTCAAGTTCTCTTCTTGAAACATTTAAGAAATTGGCAACTCTTGCTGCTGCTGCGTCGATTTCAAGTCTTGCACGAAGCTCAGGATTTTGTGTAGCTACACCAACCGGACAGTTTCCGCTTCCGCAGATGCGGTACTGCTGGCAGGCTGCTGCGATTAAGCCTGCACTTGCAATAGCAACTGCATCTGCACCCATAGCCAGTGCCTTTGCAAAATCAGCAGAAACACGAAGACCGCCTGTAATAACAAGGTCTATATCAGCTTTTACGGAATCAAGATATTTTCTTGCCCTGTACAAAGCATATATGGTAGGAATAGTAGTCGCCTCTCTTAAAAGCAAAGGACTTGATCCTGTAGCTCCGCCTCTGCCGTCAATTGTAATAAAATCCGGTTCTGCGTATACACAATATTCCAAATCCTGCTCTATTCTTCCTGCTGCAATCTTAATACCAATCGGTCTTCCTTCGGAACGGCGGCGAAGCATATCTACCATTTCCTTCAAATCCTCTTTGGAGTTAAGCTCTGGGAATTTGCTGGGACTTTGAATATCCTCGCCCTTTTTCTTGCCACGTATGGCAGCTATTTCCTCTGTAACCTTCTCTCCCGGAAGATGTCCTCCCATCCCCGGCTTTGTACCCTGTCCGATTTTAATTTCAATGGCATCAGAGGTTTTTAGATTTTCATCTGTAACACTATATTTATTCGGAATATATTCAAATATGTATTTGTATGATGCTGACTTTTCCTCCGGCAAAATACCGCCTTCCCCGCTGCACATAGCTGTTTTGGCAAGAGCCGAGCCTTTCGCAAGGGCTATTTTTACCTCCTTTGACAATGCACCAAAGGACATATGTGAAATATAAACAGGACTTTCAAGTACCATCGGCTTTTTAGCATGCTTTCCTATTATTGTCCTTGTCTCCACTTCATCTCCGTCATTTAATGGGGGAGGATTCAGCTGTGCTCCAAGAAGAAGTATGTCATCCCAGTTCGGCATCTTCATCTGGGTACTCATCGCTGCTCCTACTGATTTTCCTGTAACTGCCATTTCATGTATCTCTGCCATATATCTTGCAGAAGTATCATGACGCATCGTAGCCGGGTCATAATCCAGCTTTCCACGAAAAGCAGGCTGTGTATTCTGCTTCTTCTCCTCATTTTCAGACACCAAAACAAACTTTGATGCCGGCTGCTTACAGACCGGACATTCAGTAAGTTCTGAAAGTGGCTTTCCACTTTTTTCTTCATCGTAAATAGCGCCGCATACGCTGCACTTATATACTGCCATATGCATATACCTCCGTTTTTTAATTTTATCTCATGTCTGCACTTTGTTTTGTGAGACTTAAGTTTCTTATTAGCTTATTACCTTAATGTACTAATCACGTTTTGTTTCCATAAACTCTTATAAATTCTACGATTTATCTAAATATTAATACTAATTCTTATTTTTAATAATAACCCAAAAATAATTTTTTGTCAATATATGTGGTTGACTTTCCTCAGGTCTTCAATATTTTCCGGTTATGTCTGGTGTAGCATTCAAATATCTTAGCCTGCCGGAAGACTATCCCTCACACAAAGTGCTCCCCAACCTGTTTTTCTGCTTGGTGTCTCCTCCCCCGGAAGCTGCTTTGCACCACGTATCATATATGCCTTTACCTTTTCCCCATACAGCCATCTGTCGTTCCCCCTCACTATTCCCCATTCGCATAATAATGCTGCACTGCCGCTTACAAATGGTGTTGCAAATGATGTTCCGCTTAAGGAAATAAGACCACCTCCCACTGCTGCCGTAGTAATGTTTACGCCAGGTGCCACTATATCAGGCTTAATTATTCCCCCAGTTCTGTCAAAGCCTCTTCCCGAAAATGATGCATAGCTTGTATTTGAAGAATCATAGGCTCCCACAGAGATAACATTTCTTGCAGTTGACGGAATTGTAAGAGTGGTATATGGTGTAGGAAGTACAAAATGGCTTGCATTTATACTTCCTGCTGACGGGAGCCACATATCATATTCTCCAAAGGAAACCTTTCTGCCATATAGGGAAATTGTCCAAAGTCCTTCTGTTATATAGTTTTCCCTTGGAATAAAATCAATATATATTTCCTGAAAGGGACTAAATGGTGACGGCTCTCCATAATATATTAAAAGTTCTGTCCTGTCTGTCCCGTATCTGTATGTGCCTGCCCTTTCCTCCGTTATGTTTATTTTTCTTCCTCCCGGAGTAACTATTTCCACATCAAAAATATCTGCATAATTTTTCCAAATCTGTAAATTTAGCGACGGCTCGTAGCTTTCCACTGCCAGCTCTATGTCTGTTCTTTGATTTTGGACTGCAAAGCCTGATGTGTGACCTGATGCTGCCCCCTCGTTTCCCGTTCCCACAATTATTGTATTTATGCCTATCCGGGAAACTGAATCTATATATGTTTCCAAAAGTGACGTTCCGTCGTGAGAGCCATATGTATTTCCAAAGCTTAAATTAATAATCATAGGTCTGTTATTTTCCACACCATACCTTACGCAGAAATCTACTGCCTCCATAAGCTCACTTGTTCTTGGAAAGCCTTCTGCCTCAGGCGTCCCAAGCTTTACTGCAAGTATGTCTGCTCTTGTGGCTATGCCTAAGTCACCGGTGCTATCTTTATCATATATCCGTGCAAAATTTCCTGCTGCTATGGCTGCAACTGCAGTACCATGGCCTGTATTATCTGTTGTTCGTACAATTTTCTGCTGCTCAGCCCTTCCTGTATATTCCAATGCACTGTTTATGGCTTCCCGGTCATAAAATACACCGGCCGCCTGATCCAGAATACCCAAAATCCTGGTGCTTCCGTCTCTGTTTCTGAATACTGTATTTCCATAATCTATGCCGCTGTCTATAACTGCCACAATACAATTCTCCCCATAAAGTCCGTCAATTCCCTCCTGAACGGCAGATATACAGGATGCTCTTCTGCCATCAGTAACGGCAAAGTTTAGTCTTTTGGGTTTTTCTACAAATATTATGTTTTCAAAATCTGACACTATTTCTATTAATTCCTGTGGTATCTTCAGAATGGCATATCCATTTAAAAGTTCCTTTATTTCAACTCCAAGCTCCTTCACATTTTCCAGACTGCCCACATACCTTACTATAAGTGTCCACAGCTTTGTCTGATTGTCTACTCCCACATTTAAGTTTAGTGATTTTTCCCTTTCTGCTTCTGTTGAATCAAGTGCAAGATTCAACATATTTTCCTGCTTTTGATTACTCAACAAACCACTCCTTTTAATTTTTGTTTTATTTTTTAATTTATTATGATATAATGAGCCTTGCGGCGATGTGCGCTTGCGGATATCGACATAAGGCGAAAAAAGGCACGGAGACGCTAGTCGACGTGATATAATGAACGCAAGCCGACGTGATATAATAAATTTTATCAGTACAATATATTTAATACCTGATAATACTATGTGAGGAGAATGGATATGAATAATGAAATACAGGACGAAAGATTTAATATAGCAGATGAGGCAATATATGACGCTTTTTTACTGCTTCTTCATGAAAAAGATATTGACAAAATAACTGTATCTGATGTTATAAAGAAAGCCGGAGTTGTCCGCAGTACATTTTATAATCACTACGAAAACATTCCGGCTCTTGTTTCTGCCATTGAAGATAAAACCATTCATGACATATTTTCTCTTATGGAAACATTTCATCCAAAAAATGACCGTGATATATGCAAATCATATTTTCTGGCAATTTGTAACTACACATTGACAAATTCCTTTTTGGCAAATATACTGCGCAGTCCTCAGGGAAACAGATTTTTTGAGAAGGCTATGACTATGTTTCACCAATATGTTACAGATGTTACAAATACAACTTCTCCGACAAAGCACAGCAAAGAAGAATTTTCTTATATGATTGCCTGTACCATAGGCAGTTCCCTTGGTGTTCTTCACAAATGGTCAGTAGATAACTTCAAGGTTTCTGCCGAAGTTATTGCCGATATACTTACACAGGCTTTTATCGGAGGCATGCTTCCTTTTATGTCCTAGGAAACAGGTTCATCTATCATAACTTCCTGTCTCTTTATCTTCTTTGTTGAGTTTTTGATAAATGGATTCTTTCTTACAACAAGACCTGTAATCTGTCGATAGGTAGGCTGTTTTTTATTATATTTATCAAGAAATGCCTGCAGCTCTGCGCGAACTTTTTCTTCGCTCATATGCTTAGCTGAAACAACATCCTGATCAGGATAAATTCTTGCTGTAAGTCCGTTATTTTCACCTGTTACAACTACTTCACCTACCAGCTTGCCTAAGGCTAATTTATTCTCAATTTCCTCTGGAGAAATATTCTCTCCGTTTGAAAGGATTATTAAATTCTTTACACGGCCATTGATAAACAAAAATCCGTCCTCGTCCAGATATCCCTTATCTCCCGTATGAAGCCAGCCGTCCTTAAGAGTTTCTGCTGTTTCCTCCGGCATTTTATAGTATCCTTTCATAACACTGCTGCCCTTTACAAGAATTTCTCCATCCTCAAATGCAATCTCTACATTTGAAAGTGGTCTTCCTATGGAACCTGCCTTACAATCACCCGGATTATTGGAACTGATAACAGGTGAACACTCTGACATACCATATCCCTCATAAATACCCACTCCATAGTCAGCAAAATTATCAATATAAAATGGGTCAAGATGAGCACCACCGGTAAATATAATCTTTAAATTTCCGCCAAAAACCTTTGATGCTAATATTTTTTTAGGAATAAGAGGACCTGCTGCAGATAATCTCTTGTAGATTGTTTCAATCATAAGAGGAACCATCAGTATAACCTCCGGTTTAAATAATCCCATATTTTTCACCATATGTAAAAGTGAATCATTTATACATACGGTTGCACCCAGAGAAAATCCTTTGAGCCAGTCCATAACAAGACAAAATGCATGATGTATAGGAAGTACGCTAAGCATAACAGTTCCCGGATGGGATGTAAAACTTACAGATTCAACGTTAGTTGCCAGATTATTCTGGGTAAGCATAACTCCCTTGCTTTTTCCTGTTGTTCCTGATGTAAATATAATGGTGGCTATATCATCAGGATTTGGTCTTTCTGAATCAGCATCGCCTGAAGTTGCCTTAACTTCTGCCAGAGATACTACCTTTTCGTGTTTTACCTCCGGCTCTTCCTCACTAAGCATCCAGATTTTCTTAAGATTTGGACACTGTGGCAGAATCTCGTCCAAAAGTGCTTTATTCTTAGGACTTAAAAAAAGTGCTTCTGAATCTGAGCGGTTTATAAGGTCAACCAAATCTTCTGCAGGAAGACCTGCGTCAAGGGGAACAGCAACAGTTTTTCCTGTAATAATTCCAAGATAGCTTTCTATCCACTCCACAGAGCTGGTGCCTATAAGGGCAATGTGTTTTCCTTCAAAGCCTTCTGCAAGCAATCCCTTTCTTATTGCAATAATATTTGCCATAAGCTCACTGTAGTTTCTCTCTTTGATTTCCTTTTTTTCCAGCCACTTTACAGCCTTAATTTTTGAATATTTTTTTTCACTTTCTTCCAATACATCTCTAATAAGCATTTCCATATACCTCCATTTTGATTTTACAGCTGCTTTTAAGCATTTAAGCTTATGCCTCCTGCTGTAATTCTTCTAATAAATCAAGAGCATCTGCAATTGTAAGAACCTTTAATGCATCCTCTTCCTCAAGTTCTATGTCAAAGGTATCCTCCAGTTCTCCCAGAAATGACATAAAGTCAAGAGATGTAAAGCCTAAATCCTCCCTGAATCTCATATCGTTGTCCATCTCCTCCGGCTTTACCTTACAATACTGTGCTACTATTGTTTTAAATTCCATTTCCTGTGTCATAATCTTTCCTCCATAATATATAGTTATTTTTATTAAAACTCTTAAAAATCTATCTTTTTCACTGAATTATTTTCATTTAATATTTCACTGAATTTTTTTTACTGTATTTTTTAAACCTGTTTCATTATTTCACCAATACTCATATCCGGCTCTGCTATTCCCTTGAATAATATACGCATCAGATAGTAGTATAAAAGCTCCATATCATGTTCATTTAAGCTGGCCGTCTGATAATGGAATGAGAAATTCATTCCTCCGTTTTCCGTATGAGATACTGTTAAATACATTTTCTTTGTAGCCGCACCATTTGCAAACCATTTTGAATGCTGTGATATATTTACAAGATGTGGATTATCCATCTTAACCGGCATTGGCTGGTATGTAAGATAACAGCTTTCATATGTAGTGTTTTCCGGTGTATTATAACGTTTTCTCATTTCCTCCATAATAAGTGAAGGGTCGTAATTACTGTGCATATAAATTTTATTTTGTATATTCTGAATTTCGTAGGCTGCTGCCAAAAATTCCGTTTCCGGCTGGATAACTGTTCTGCATGGAAACATAATGGTTCTGCTGCTGCCGGATGTCCACTCGTCATGGGTAGAACGCCTTGAAATAAAGTTTTCAATGGTAATATCCTCCTGACCGTTATTTACCTTTGACAGATATGTTCTTATGCCAAGGAGCAGAAGATTTGTCATTGAAAGCTGATGGTTCATACAGAAATCAATTAAATTTCTTGTAGGTTCCGGCTCCAGATAATAATCCTTCACTTCTACAAATATATTGTCCAGTTCTATATCTGCTGCTCTTAAATTCTCATCACAGTGACGTTTTCTTGCTTCCATAAGTACAGAAGGACCCTGAATGTCCGAATAAAGGGGCTCTCCTAATGCATCAAGCTGATCATCCCAGAATTTTTTATCCTTTGCAAATCTTTTTTCATTTGATGCTTTTTTCAAATCCTTCTCCAGAACTTCTTCAAAATCTGCCAAGTCATCCGGATACTCTGACTTAAACCTGTAATGTGTGTAAAGCTGCATGAGGTCATTAATCATTATTACAAGTCCGCAGGAATCAATAAGTCTGTGGTCCATATGTACAAAAAATCCGTTATAGCCCTCAGGAAGCTTTACCATAATTATGTCGCACATAGGAATGTCATCACCATCAAATGTTTCATAAGCCCACTGCTGCATAAGGTTATCTGCCTCTGCCATACTCATTCCTGACAAATCCTTAATAGGTATATCTCTTGTTTCTCTTTGTACGATATACTGCTTTATCTCTCCCTTTTCATCAGGCTTTGTAAACCGTATTCTCATACAGCCGTAACGCTCAAACTCCAGCTGAATACATTTTTTCAAAAGTCCAAAATCTAACTCTGCCTTTAAAGATGCCACAACACTGACTCCCGAAACCTGCTGTGTCTTATACTTTCGTATCCAGTCATAGTGCATTTTCTGTGCTGCTGTCAACGGATATAATTTTTTTGTCATATCAACCTTTACCTTTCTAAAGCCTGCAATCAAAATCTACAGGTTTAAGTTCGCGTGTAAGCATTTTCTTTACACAATTTTTTCCTTCCATAAAAAGTTAACATAAGTTTTTTATAATTTCCAGTCCCCTAAAGACTTAACAAACATTTAACATAAAATTGACCAAGACTTATCAAAAAAACTGCCAACTTTTTCAGCCGGCAGTTCTTCTTTTTAATCATATTTAACAAAAAATTCCAAAAGTTTTCCCCTGTATAAGTCTTCATCTTCATATGCACTGCAAAGATGCCTTGCCTCAGGTATGAGCACCAGTTCCTTTGGAGCTTTACATATGGAATAGTTATATTTTGAATTTTTCGGATCAACATATGTATCCTTTGAACCATGAAAAAATAATACAGGTATTTTGTTTGTTTCCATTGCTTTTTTCGTACTTGCATCCTCCATGCGAAAGCCTCCAAGAAACCGACAGTTCAAATCTACTCTCATTAAAAGCAGTCCAATCCATTTAAGGTGGAACCAGTTGTCTGCCATATCCTTCATCTGGCTTTTCATAGAGCTGAAACCGCAGTCTGCAATAAGTCCTTTTACCTCTTCAGGCAGCTTATGCCCTGATGCCATAAGTACTGCAGCCGCTCCCATTGATTCACCAAAAAGATATATAGGAAGGTTTTCCCTGTTTCTTTCAGCAATATAATATGTCCACTTTTTTACATCATACTGCTCCTTTGCTCCAAAGGTAATATATTCACCTTCACTCTCCCCACAGCATCTCTGTTCTATGAACAAAAGATTGCAGTTGTTCTCATGAAGAAACCGTGCTGTATTTGCAAAATCACCAAAACTGCTACCCTTATAGCCGTGGCTTAATATAACATATCTCTTTGGATTTTCTGCCGGAAAGTATAGACCATGTAAAAGCAGTCCGTCGTCACTTCTTATATAACAGTCACTCATATCCTGCTCCCGGCACCACGCCTTGCCTTCTTCATATTTATCCTCAAATTTATATCTAGGATGATTGATTTTTATATGGTGTAGGCTGAACCACTTCTTTTTTGCCTGTCTGTTTTTCCTTTTACAATGAACCATCATTTCAAAAAAAGACCAGCCTGTCACCCAGAATATGCC
>CAMENQ010000075.1 GCA_945928585.1 uncultured Roseburia sp.
CATAGCAGCATATAAGATTGCAGGACTTGCAAGCATGCTGAAAAAGCTTAATGCGAATGTAACAGTCTTAATGACGGAAAATGCCACCAATTTTATAAATCCCATTACATTTGAGACGCTTACGGGAAATAAGTGCCTTATTGATACATTTGACAGAAATTTCCAGTATAGTGTGGAGCATGTGTCACTGGCAAAAATTACTGATGTTGTTTTAGTGGCACCGGCATCGGCAAATGTCATAGGAAAGCTTGCTAATGGAATTGCAGATGATATGCTTACAACTACGGTAATGGCATGCAAGTGTAAAAAAATCATTGCACCTGCCATGAACACAAATATGTACGAAAATCCTATAGTGCAGGATAATATTGAAAAGCTGAAAAGATTCGGAATGGAAGTAATAACTCCGGATACAGGTTACCTTGCCTGCGGCGATACGGGAGCAGGGAAAATGCCTTCGGAGGAAACACTTCTTGGGTATATTTTAAGGGAAATACAGTGTGATAAGGACTTAAAAGGAAAAAAGGTGCTTGTAACGGCAGGTGCCACAAGAGAAAAAATTGACCCTGTAAGATATATTACAAATCATTCTACGGGAAAGATGGGTTATGCCATAGCAAAAGCAGCAATGTTAAGAGGTGCAGAAGTTACACTTATTACAGGAATAACAAATCTGACACCGCCTATGTTTGTTAATGTTATAGAAGTGGAAAGTGCAGAGGATATGTATAAGGCCGTTATGAGCCATGCTGATGATGCTGACATTATTGTGAAATCTGCTGCTGTGGCAGATTACAGACCAAAAAATCCAGCTGACAATAAAATAAAAAAGAAAGACGGAGATATGTGTATAGAACTTGAACGGACAAAGGATATACTTAAAACTCTTGGGGAAAACAGGCGTAAAAACCAGTTTATATGCGGCTTTTCTGCGGAAACGGAAAATATGCTTGAAAACAGCAGGTCTAAGCTTGAAAAAAAGAACATAGATATGATAGTGGCAAATAACCTGCTGGCAGAGGGAGCAGGCTTTGGAACAGACACAAATATAGTTACATTTATAACAGAAGATGAAACTGTGGAGAAGCCGGTTATGTCAAAGGATAAAGTAGCAGATGAAATATTAAGCTTTATATTATCAAAAATGAATTGATGAGTATATGGATTTTCTTTTGTAATTATATTTGTGATAATGTACAATATAATTGTGAAAAATGTTTGCATTTGTCAGTTAATGAATTGAGGAAAATGTCCGATATAAAAAATGCAAATATTAAAAGAAGATATAACAATTATATAATGAACATAAACAATAAACAGCAACATATATATTTTGAGCTGCTTGTAAAATTAACAGAAAGGAGAGGTGGTACCTATGAGAATATCAGGAGATGACATGTTTGATTACAGCAGGATAAGTTTATATAAAAAAGAGATACCACAGACAGCTCCGGATAAGCAGGTATCAGATGGTAGCAGTGTACAGATAAAGAAACAGCCTCTTACACAACAGACTGCTGATGCAAATGCAGAAGAAAAACCAGACATTCAGGAGGCAAAAAAACAGACATCCAACCAGACAGAGGTTCTTGATTATGCGAGAAATGCAGGCCTTGTAGCGGATAAGGAGCTGATAGGCATAGATGCCGATATAAGACAGCTTGATGTGGAAAAAGCAGTTTCTTCCATGAAAAAGGACAGCGTCCTTCAAGGATATCAGTACTTTGTAGGAAATCTTTCTACAACGGATGGTACAGTTACAAGAAAATAAAAATATACAAAAATAACTGCCCACAGGGAAATCCTGTGGGTTAGTTTTTAAAAACAATATTTCAGAATAACAGTGCAGAAGAGAGGTATAATATGGTAAATATAGTAACAATGGGAGAACTTCTTGTAAGAATTTCCACAGTAAATCATAATACATTTTCACAGGCAGGTGAATTTCAGGTGAATTATGGCGGAGGTGAGGCAAATGTAGCGGCTTCACTGGCACAGTTTGGTCATAATGTACGTTTTGTGACTAAGCTCCCGGATAACCCCATTGCAGATTGTGCCATAAATGCACTTTACAGAATGCACGTAAATACTGATTATATTGTCCGTGGCGGGGAAAGAATAGGAAGCTATTATCTTGAAACTGGTTCTTCCGTCAGGCCGTCAAGGGTAATTTACGACAGAAAGCATTCAGCCATAAGTGAAGCAGTGGCAGAAGAATTTGAATTTGATGAGATTTATAATAATACAGAACTGCTCCACATTTCAGGTATAACGGCAGGCATAAGTGAAAAAGGAGCTAAGCTTACGGAAGCCTTCGCAAGGGAAGCAAAGGATAGAAACATAAAAATATCATTTGATGTAAATTACAGGGGAAAGCTGTGGACGATGGATGAGGCATCAAAGGTAATGCCAAAACTTGTGGAAATGGCAGACATAGTATTTGCAGGACCGGTTGACTGTATAAAAATTCTGGGCTGTACAGATACTATAGGAGAAGATACCGGTAGGGCAATGGAAGACAAAAAAGTGGGAGAGCAGGTTTTAAAAGAACTTGCAGAAAAGTATGGCATAAGGTATGTCATAAATTCCCAAAGAGAAAGCATTTCAGCCACACACAATATGATAGGAGCAAGGATACTGAACGGAAAGACAGGAGAATTTGTATATTCAAAATGCTATGATGTGGACAGCATAGTAGACAGGGTAGGCGGCGGAGATGCACTGGCAGCAGGAGTATTGTCAGCATTATCATATGATTATGAAGATTATGCAGGTGCAATAGAATTTGGAGCTGCAGCATCAGCCATAAAACATACAATAAACGGAGACTACAATATTGCTTCAAAGGAAACAGTGGAAGAGCTCGTAAGAAGTGGTGGAAGCGGGCTTATAAGAAGATAGAGGTTCAGCACTGTCGTCTTTATTTGTGGATGAGTACTGCTGCGGAATATTGTAGTGATTTAGCAGGTCTGCATAGGCTGGTGGCGGAAAATCTTATATTATACTCTGCAAACGAGGTAACGCTCCGGCGAACTAACTTCTAACGCAGACTAAGACGCTCAGGAATGCCTTCGCGCCGGCAGTACTCATCCACAAATAAAGACGAGAATGAACTGTTATAAAAAAATTGGAAAAAATAAAAAAAGTACTTGCCAAATGAAATGATTTAGTATATAATACTTTTTGTTGTGACATACTGGCCCATCGCCAAATGGTAAGGCACTGGACTCTGACTCCAGCATTTTCAAGGTTCGAATCCTTGTGGGCCAGCTTTTAAAAGAGAGTGAAGTTATTCACTCTCTTTTTTTATTTTAGGTGCGCCTTGCGGCGCACGTCACTAATGGATGAAAGTTCCTAATCCGCCCTAGTAGTGGGAAGGATATAGCCAAGACCAAGGGTGTCCTATTCATAGAAACTACTATGATTAACGCGAGGGGAATCTGAAGGAAGGTGGAGGCAAATCTCTGGTCTGACGAACAGAAATCACATCAGGCTATAGTTAAGGATAAGGTTGCTAAACAAACCAAAGTCCAATAAATGCTCGGAATTAACTATAGTAAATGTGGAAGATATATGGAAGAAAATCAAGACAAAGTACCGAATGCTTAAAGGACTCGGGCTTGAACATTGGAAAGCAAAAGAACTTGCGTGTAGCAGAAAAGGTTACTGGCGTATGGCACAAGTGCTTAACTCGGTAATCACAAATAAAAAAATAGCCAAGATGGGATATACATCTATGTTTGACTATTATCTGGTAGTCTATGAAAACTAAAGAACCGCCGTGTACCGAACGGTATGCACGGTGGTGTGAGAGGTCGGCTAATCAACTAATGGTTAGCCTCCTACTCGATTGAAAAAGGTATAATAATTCAAAAATAATAAAATAAGTTTAACAAAAGAATATTCAGATTACCAAAAGATTAATAATTTTAATAAAATATTAAAAAAACTCTTGCTAAAATTTAAAAACAAGATTATAATGACAAATGAAGAAGGTAAATTAACAATTTTTTTCAGGAGGAAAGCAAAATGAGAAAGGTATTCAAACAGCTTGCAGCATTGGGGTTGACGGCATGTATGGTAGTTCAGGGCTTGGTATTGCCATCTGATAATGGCGGTGCTATAACTGCAGAAGCAGCCGCCTTAAGCACACAGAGAGTCTCTGTACATGATCCGTCTATAGTAAAAGATGGTGGTAATTATTATTTGTTTGGAACACACCTTGGAACAGCAGTATCAAGTGATTTGACTTCATGGAGTACAAAGAGTACCAGTCTGGATACGGAGTATTCATCTGTATTTGGTCAGTGTGCATCATGGTCACAGAAAGGCAGCAGTTCATATGATTTAAAGAGTAATCTGTGGGCACCGGATGTAATATATAATTCAACCATGGGTAAATGGTGTATGTACATGAGTGTAAATGGAGATAATTATTATTCGTCTATTGCACTTGCTACGGCAGACAGTATTACAGGACCTTATACATACGCAGGAACAGTAGTATACTCAGGATTTACTAATTCATCTGAGGCAAGTGAAACAGATTATGCTAAGGTTATGGGAACAAACACAGTTGCCAGCAGATATTTGTCAAGTGGCAAATGGAATTCTGCATATGGCACAAATGCTATAGATCCATGTGTAATCTATGATAGTAATGGTGATTTATGGATGTCATACGGTTCATGGTTTGGTGGCATATATATGTTGAAGCTTGATAAAAATACAGGACTTAGAGATTATTCATATACATATTCAACAACCACAAACTCATCAGACCAGTATATGGGAAAAAGAATAGCAGGCGGATATGGCGGAACAGGAGAAGGCTCATATATAGTATATGATAAGGAAGCAGGATACTATTATCTTTATATGTCATATTGCGGACTTGATGCGACAGATAGCTTTAGCGGATATCATATAAGACTTTTCAGATCAAAGAATATAACAGGACCATATACGGATGCCGCAGGTAATGCAGCTATAAGAACAAGCAGTTCGGATGACCAGTCTGTAAAAGGAATAAAGCTTTTTGGAAATTATTCTTTTTCATCACTTTCCGGCAACAATGAGCTTAGTTCAAACGGATATATGTCAGGTGGACATAATTCTGCCATGGTAGATATAGATGGTTCGAGATATCTTATTTATCATACAAGATTTAATACAGGAAATGAGTATCATCAGGTAAGAGTTCATCAGCAGTTTTTAAACCAGGACAACTGGCCTGTAACGGCAGTTTATGAATATCTTGGAAGCCAGATATCAGAAACAGGTTATTCTACCAGTGATATGGTAGGAACATATGAATTTGTTAATCATGGAAACAGTGCGATAACAGCTTATACAGGTATGTTATCCACACTTACCGTAAGTCTTAACTCAAATGGAACCATATCAGGAGATGTTACAGGTACATGGTCATATACATCAGGTACATATTACTGTCAGATGGTAATAGATGGAGTTACATATAAGGGAGTGTTCTTTAAACAGTACGATGAATCAAATACCAATACAGAGGTAATGACATTTTCACTTATTGGAAGTAACGACCAGAGCATATGGGGTTCAAAGGTATCAAACAATGAAAACGCAGTATCATCAACAGGCTCTTCAACAGCAAATATGGATGGTGTGTATTATATAGAAAATGTATTCAGCGGACTTTATCTTGATGTAGCAGATGGTTCAACTGCAGATGGAACAAACATAAGACAGTGGAGCTACAACGGAAGTCAGGCACAGAAATTTAAGCTTGTATCTGACGGAAACGGATATTATTCCATACTTACAGGTGCAACGAATTATACCGGATGTGTAGATATAACAAACGGTTCGGCTGATGATGGTACAAATGTTGAACAGTGGACATACTGGGGCGGTGATATGCAGAAGTTTGAGATTGTGCATATAAGTGGAGGCCAGTATGCCATAAAAACAAAATGTTCATCAGGTAAAAGCGGACTTGACGTATATGGCTGGAGTACTGAGGCAGGAGGCAATATAAACCAGTGGAATTACTGGGGAGGAGAATGTCAGCTTTGGTATCTTAAGGCTGCAGAGGCTTCTACAAGCTATGAGGGCACATATTATCTTCAGAGTAAGTCAAGCGGACTTTATCTTGATGTAGTAAATGGTTCAGATACAGACGGAGCCAACATACAGCAGTGGGAGTACAATGGCTGTGATGCACAGAAATTTAAGTTTGTGGCTGACGGAAACGGAGATTATTATATTTTAACAGGTGCATCAGGTTATACAAAGTGTCTGGATGTTTATAATGGTGAAACTTCTGACGGAACAAACGTAGATCAGTGGACATACTGGGGCGGTAAGATGCAGAAGTATCATATTACAAAGGTAGGAAATTATATAGCCATAAGAACATTAAGCAATAATTATAAGTCATGTCTTGATGTATATGGATGGAGTACCTCAAATGGTGGAAATATCGGATTGTGGAGCTATTGGGCAGGTGACTGTCAGCTCTTTAAACTGATAAAAGCAGAATAAACAGTATTTATATTATATAAAAGGGAAAGAGCTATAAACAGTTCTTTCCCTTTTGTGTATGATTCATAAATAATATTGAAATTTAAAATAAACTGTGATAGGATTAACCATAATGTAAATTATAAACAGAGAGGACGGAAATACTATGATAAAATTAGGCGAATATCAGGTACTTACCATTGTGAAAAAAACAGAATTCGGAGTGTATCTGGCAGAAAAAGAAAACAGTGAAGATAAAGTACTCCTGCCTATAAAGCAGGTTAAAGAGGGTGCAAAGATTGGCGATAAGCAGAAAGTATTTATATACAGAGACTCAGACGACAGACTTATAGCGACAATCAACACACCTAAGCTTACTGTAGGAGAGACGGCAGTACTTAAAGTAAATGATGTTACAAAAATAGGAGCATTTCTTGACTGGGGGCTTGAAAGGGATATTCTTCTTCCGTTTAAGGAAATGACCGAAAGAGTACATCAGGGCGGAGAGTATCTGGTGGCTCTTTATATAGACAAATCCCACAGACTTGCAGCTACCATGAAGGTATACAAATACCTGAAAATAGCAGGTGATTATGAAAAGGATGATGATGTGGAGGGCATTATCTATGAGATAAATGATAACATAGGAGCCTTTGTAGCCATAGATAATGAATATCACGGTCTTATCCCAAAGAAAGAGATACATGAAGAACTTCATGCAGGCGACAGGGTAAGAGGAAGAGTCACAGATGTAAGGGAAGATGGCAAGATAAATATGAGCATACATCAGAAGGCATATTTACAGATGTCAGATGACGGAGAGAAAATACTTGCAGTTATTGAAGAGTACGACGGTATACTTCCTTATAATGACAAAGCTTCACCGGAAGTTATTTACAGGGATTTTCAAATGAGCAAGGCCGCATTTAAAAGGGCGGTCGGCGGTTTATATAAAGCAAAAAAGATAGAGATTACCGACAGTAACATAAAGCTTGTAAAATAAAACATATGTAAAATAAAACACATGTAAAAAATAAAAAATATTTAAGACATAATCATAGAAATAAAAAAGTTTTTAATTAATTTATATAGAGTAATTTATGTAAATTGATTTATTATAAAAAATATATGGAGGATACAGCAATGAAGAAAATAATCAGTACAGACAAGGCACCTGCAGCAATAGGACCATATTCACAGGCAATAGAAGTAAACGGTATGGTATATACATCAGGAGTTATTCCTGTAGTTCCGTCTACAGGCGAGATACCTGAAGGAATTGAGGCACAGGCAAGACAGGCAATAGGCAATCTTGTAGCACTTTTATCAGAAGCAGGAGTACCTGCTGAAAATGTAGTAAAGACAGTAGTGTTTATAAAGAATATGGATGATTTCTCAAAAATAAATGCAATATATTCAGAGTTCTTTAAAACAGATTGTCCTGCACGTTCATGTGTAGAGGTTGCAAGACTTCCAAAGGATGTCCTTATCGAAATAGAGGCAATCGGAGTTAAGTAATGAAGAATGTAACTAAAACAAATGTTTTATTTACATTTATGGTGGCTTTTTATCTGCTTTTGATATACGTAGTAAGGCTCATCCCTGTCAGTGTTTTAAGCACAAACATCAGGCTTATACTTCCGGAGCTTATTATGCTTGTTCCGGCGTTCCTTTATATAACAGTATTAAAGCCTGATAATTTGGGACAGATGAGTTTTTCTTCGCCATCACCGGTAAATGTAATTAAAATAATTTTATTTACATTATGTGTTATGCCGTTTATAACAATATTAAACAGTATATCGACTATATTTGTGGAAAATCATGCAGCAAATACAATGTCATATCTGACACGAAATCCACTGTGGCTAAATATGGTGTTTATGGCACTGATACCTGCAGTATGTGAGGAGTATCTGTTCAGGGGACTTTTATTCCATAGCTACAAAAAAAGAAATCCCTTAAGGGCAATGATGATGAGTTCGCTCCTGTTTGGGCTTATTCATATGAATGTAAATCAGTTTATCTATGCTTTTGCTATGGGCTTCATTTTTTGTATGATTGTATATGCAACAGGTACAGTTTTGTCATCTATGGTTGCTCATTTTGTTTTTAATGGAATAAATGTTATGTTATCATACTATTCAGCCGATATAATGGAAAAGATGGAAAGTACGTCAGAGCAGGCGGCAGTTCTTACGACTGCAGACTATGTGGCAGCATACATCATCGACATACTTATAGCGGCTTTTGGATTGTTTTTGGCATACAGGATTTTTAAAAGTATCTGCCGTGAAAACAGAGGCATAGAAAACATAAAGCTTATTTTCAAAAAAGAAAACAGGCAGACATATGATGAAAGCCAGGGAAGATTTTTTGACCCGTATATTATGGTTGGTATAGTCCTGTGCGTTATTTACATATGTCTCTACGGTTTGTAAAGAATTACAGTTACAGTATTCATTTTCCGGCAATATTAAATGTCAGAAATTGAAATAAAAGGAAGCAACAGAAAGGAAGGGATGATTATGGATATAGCATCATTATCTGTGGGGATGCATACTGCTTCTCTGCAAAATCAGGTGGGTGTAGCTATGCTTAGCAAATCCCTTGACACCATGGAGGATACAGGTGAAAGCATGATAAAGATGATGGAATCATCAGTTATGCCATATCTTGGACAGAACATAGATGTATCTGTTTAAAACTTCATGAAGAAACATTTGTCAGGGAACACTTTTGTACAATATTATAAGCGTTCCCTTGTACAAATGTTACAAAACAGACTTTTAAATGTGCAAAAAACAGTGTCAATTTTATAAATTAACAGAAAATTTAATGA
>CAMENQ010000076.1 GCA_945928585.1 uncultured Roseburia sp.
CCTACTTCCTTATCCTCTGACCATCTTGGAGTCCATAAAACCCTAAAACCTTCATTATCATTTTTTTCAGATAATCTGTGTTTTATAAAATACTCCAACACAGGGTATCCAATATTTAAGGTTTTTCTATAACCTTTATTATGTGATATTTTAAATCTTTTTATATTAAATTCCTGACTTACGGAATTTTCTGCAAAAAACATATATACATTTCTAAAAAATATCTTACTTACACATACTTCTTTATCCTCATCCACCAGGAGATATCCATACACTAAATGACATATTTTAGAGTACTTTGATACTTTTCCACTGCGATATTCCTTTGGAAGATATTGATCATACGGTCTTTGATAAAACACATAATCCGGCATCAATTCTTTCAAGTTATACCACATACCGTTATCATATGAATTTATTACATATTTTTCACCATACAATCCGCTAAAATATAGATATATTTTGTTATCAGGCTTATTTATATTATTTGGAACTGCCAGTATTTTTACATCAAACCTTTCATCGTCAATCATCATTTCAAATACACTTTTCATCTTGTTCCACGCTTGTGGATACTGACACAAAAACAGTACCTTTACAGTTCCCGATAAATTATGCCTTTTTTTTGACAACTTCTTCATTCTTAGATATGCCATATAATTTGAAATAAAAAAACCATTTCGATATATTTTTCCAAACAGCTTTACAAATTTAGTATCAGAATATTTGTGATATATTTTTTTTAAAAAATCTATCATTATCAACCAACCTTTCTCCTGTGTGTTTCTACAAATATCACAATCATCATAATTGCAACTATAATTCCCATTGCAATACCATAAATCATACCTGCTCCCCATATTTCATATCTGGTAACTATTCTGTCTATCAACAGCCAGTCTATTATAACACCTGCACCATAAGCTATAATTATATACTTCTGCTTACGGATTATTGTAAGTATTACAACTAGAAATGATACCAACGCAGCCAGACCTCCAAAGCCTAACAGCAATAAAAACAAAATCCTATATGATTCAAGATTCACCCCATACATCCATCCTAATATATCTATACCAATAACTACACCGCCAAGCATAATAACAAGTGTAAGTGCTATTATTATAGCCATCTGTTTTATCATTGTGGAAGTAAACTTTTTATACTTTTTTTCATTCCAAAGTATTCCCATATTTACTATCATTGGTTTAAATATAAAACTGCTAAGCATATTTATTACAAAAATCGGCATAAACAATATACTGAATATAGTTTGGATTTCCTCTGATAAATTTCTGTCAATGGCATATTTAGGAGCATTTACAAGATAGTTATATAAAAAACCACCTAAACATATCGGAAGACATACCCACAAAAGTTTTACAACTCCTGTTTTTTTCAGCTTAAAAGTAATATCTTTAAAAAACCCAACTACCAAAAGATTCAGATACAGTGAAACAACTATTGCAGTTAAGGTGAACACTGCACATGAAACAGTCAGATTTTTAGTAATAATGTAGCTTATTCCAAAAGCTGCTGTCGCAATAAATATTCTTACTGACAATATCTTTGATGCCACATCGAGTCTCATGGATTTCTGCATTTCCCCATGAAATACATCCTCAAAATCATCTACAATTCTGTAGCCGCACAGCATTGCTATTATAAACAGCTTATTGCTGTCATACCCCTGATAAACTGCATAAGTCATACATATTATAATCATTGCAATAATAGACAGTATTCTTGATGAAAGATATGTTCCGAAAGAATACTCTTTTTTTATATCTGATACCTGAAAGCTCCTCATGCCGTAGCTTCCTATTGTTGCCATCATCTGCGTCAGTGTATATGCTATGGTAAAGACTCCTGCATCATATAAGCCGTTAACCCTTGTTATAATCAGCAAAAGCACTGCTGACTGTAATGAATACTCAACGCTTGATATCAGATTCCATATTGCACTCTTTTTTAATATGTTTTTTTCATCTCCAAGAAACCACTTTCTTAATCTCTTCAACTGAATACTCCTTATATGTCAAACTCTTCTTTTAGTACAGAATACCAACGGATATCTTCAAGCCTGCCTTGTATAATCAGATGCTTTCTGAATACCCCCTCCTCTTTAAAGCCACACTTATTATAAAATTTGTTGGCAGCAATATTCTTTGTCAATACATACAAATATATTTTTTCCAGTCCATACTCTTTAAAGCCAAGGTTAAGTATATCTTTAGTTGCCTCTTTTGCATATCCTTTTCCATGGGCCCTGCTTCTGGTAACTATTGCATATTCAGCATTTTTATCTTTTCTGTTTATATTTTTCAGGCTGATTGTACCCATATATTCATCATGCTCATCTACAATTGCATAATGAAGGTTTTCACTATTTTCATTCTGTTCCATTGCCTTCTTTATAAAGTCTGAAACTTTGTCTTCAGTAAAATTTGCAAAGTCTGCCTGAAGGTTTGCAGTAACATTTTCATCATGCATCCATTCATACATATATGGTAAATCTTTTATTTCCAGTTTTCTAATCATAATAATCACCCTTAAAATTCATTAATGCAGTCAATAACATACTGTATCTCCCCGTCTGTCATTCCCGGATACAGAGGTATGCTAAGTTCGGTATCACATATTTTTTCTGCTAATGGATATGCACCTTTTTTTAATACCATATCCTTATATGCCTCCTGTAAATGTATGGCTGTCGGATAGTGAATCAATGTGTGTATACCCTTTTCCTCAAGATACTTCTGTAACTCATTTCTTTCATCTGACAATACAGGAAATATATGATATACGTTTTCTTTTGTATATAATGGTAATGTTATTTTTTTATTTTTAATTCCATTATAATATTTATCTGCTATTGCCTGCCTTTCCTCTGTCCATTTGTCTAAATTTTTTAGTTTTACTGACAAAAATGCTGCCTGCAATTCATCAAGTCTGGAATTAACACCTTTATATTCATGCTTATACTTTATCTTTGAACCATAGTTTCCTAATGCCCTTACCTTTTCTGCAAGCTCCCTGTCATTAGTCGTGACTGCTCCTGCGTCTCCCAATGCGCCCAGATTTTTCCCAGGATAAAAGCTGAATGCCCCTGCATCTCCCCATGCACCTGCTTTTACACCATTTCTTTGAGCACCATGAGCCTGTGCTGAATCTTCGAACACTTTAAGACTGTGTTTTCTTGCTATCTCTATAATTTTTTCCATATCGGCTAATCTTCCATACAGATGAACAACCATAATTGCCTTTGTTCTTGAGGTTATCTTTTCTTCTATTAAATCAGGATTTATAAGAAGCGTATTTATATCAGGCTCCACAAATACCGGAACTGCTCCAACATAGCTTATGGCTAATACTGTAGCTATAAATGTATTTGACGGCACAATAACTTCATCACCCTCACCTATATCGCATGCCTGTAAAATAAGTCTTAATGCATCCAGGCCATTACCTACTCCTACACAATACTTTGTTCCGCAATACTCTGCATATTCTTTCTCAAACTTTTCAAGCTTTTTTCCCTGAATAAACCACTGGCTGTCAAAAACCTCCTGATAGCATGCTGCAAGTTCTTTTTCCAACGGTTTATGCATTCTCGCAAAATCTGTATATTTTATATTCATTTCTTTTCTCCTTGTATATATTGAATAAATTCGTCGTAATTCCTAATATAATCTGCTTCATCATATAATTCAGATGCCAGCACCATAAGAACTGCATCCTCTGAAAAATCAAACATTTCTCTCCATATATGTGAATCTATTATAAGACCTTTATTAGGTCTGTCCAGAAGAACCTCAGCCTTTTCTGTTCCGTCGTCAAGCAGTATCTTACAGCTTCCTTTCACACATATAAGTATCTGTTTTAAGCACTTATGTGCATGGAAACCTCTCCTGACTCCATGTACTGTATCAAACATATAGTAAACACGTTTTATCTCAAATGGTATATTTTTCATCTGTTCTAATGAAATCAATGTACCTCTTTCGTCACCGTGTTCTTCTAACTGCACTATCTTTACTTCCATAAAAATTCCTCTTTCTATTTCTTTTTATCGTTTACTTTCTCCTGCCATTTTACCAATAAAAAAAATGGAAAATATTTTATCCTTGCAAATGCTCTTTGCCTTCCTGTCAATTTTTCCCATCTTGCCTGCGACATATAAAAGTTCAGACCGGCACGCTTCATACAGTTATAAACCGGCTGAAATATACCGAACCTTTTATCATATGGAAATATATATTTATCATATATTACCATCATATCCTTCATAAACATTTCTCCGTATCTTCCGCCACTTGATACTCCTGACATCCTGTAATCTATAAGCACCTCATCTATATATCCAAACTTCACTCCACGCATTGTTAAATACAGCCAATACGGATAATCCTCTATAAGTCTTGTGTCCTCCGGAAACAGTCCGTTTTCTTCAAATAATTTTCTGTCAATTATCCATGCAGGTGCCGGAAGAAAATTTCTCTTAAATAGTCTTTTTCTTGTATCTTCAATGGTATAGCTTTTAAGCATATCATAATTTGATTCACATGCTAAAAGTTCATATTTGTAACTGCCATCCGGAGTTACTCCGCGTATCTTTGCAAAGGCAATATATACATCACTGTTTTCCATATATTCAACATATTTATCCAGCGCATCATCACATGATAATCTGTCTTCTGCTGACAACACCTTTATATATCTGCCTTTTGTTCTTTTAATTGCACTGTTTATGTTTTTAACAGTTCCTCCATTTACCTCTATGGCGTTAATTACAGTATTTTTTATATTATCCCTTTTATTGCTTTCTATATAGTTTTCGATTTTACTGATGTTTTCAGCAAAATCAGGCGTTCCGTCATCTGAAATTACAATCTCTATATTATCATATTTTTGAGACAGCACACTCTCAAGTGTTTCATATATTCCCTCAATATTTTTATATGATAATATAATTACTGATACCATTTCTTTCATTTTTCTTCCTCTTTATCAATATTTCTATTCGTATATTGCATCTCCTAAATATTCCAAGTCGTGTTATTTATCAGTTTCCACAACATTATATGACAATCCATACTAATTTGCAAGCTTAAAAAGTCACCTCTTTCTAATAAAAAAACACTAAATGGATTTACAGTCATTATTCTTCTTGTAAAAGCATGCCACAAACTATATTTATCAAAGCTTTTGCTTCTTGTGACACCAAGGAAAACTTTTCTAAAAATATGTACCTTATAATACATATTCAAAAATACCCTGCATTACTGCAGGGTATCCCCTTTATTACAATAACATATTTATTAATATTCCTTTACATGAATATTCTTAGCATGAATTAAATCACTAACGCAATCTACTTCTGTCCAATCATAATCGCAAATGTCCTTATAAAACAATTTAAAATCTTCTTTAAATATCAACTGTACCAATGCATTTTCATACCACTGGTCATAGTAGCCTTCCTCCACCATCAAATCCATCTCTTCACGCATACGTAATGCGCTTGTACGGTCCAGTTTAGTAATACCTGCATACTCACCAAAATAGCTGTCTAAATCTTTACTCATAACAAGCACATTCTCATCTGAAATTTCGACATTATAATCTCCATTATTTTTTATAGAACTGTCTAATAGCACCATTGCTCTATCAGTTGGCATACAGACAATATCACGAACCAGTTCGTCAGACATAACAATATCTCCATCTATCAATACTATATTCTCTGCATCAAGATGATTTCTGGCAAACCACAATGATGCAATTGAATTAGTAACTTCATAAAACGGATTATTTATAAATGTTACACCTTCCAGTTCCGCCTCTATAGATTTATGCATATGTCCTGTAACAACAACAATGTCCGCCTCTTTATCATGCTTTTTAATTAAATCAACCATTCTTTTAATAACTGTCGTTTTCTTATCCAGCTTAAACATTGACTTTGGACTTTGAAAGGTTAATGGTTGTAATCTGCTTCCTTTACCGGCTACCATAAATATATATTTCATATTTTATTCCTCCTAGTTCTGCTCATATACTCTTATTTTGATTTTCATTCTTTCTCCTCCTGCCAAAGCAAAAGACCTATTCGCATCATTTGTTTATCAGTTGGAAACACTATATTAATACCGTACTGTTTAGCACTTTTTACTACATTCACCCCTGTTGCTTCCAAAGGACTTCTTGACATATACGGATTGTTGCATTTTTCTTTGCCACATCCTCCTTTACACAGCTTACATGAACCTGCTATAAATGAAATTGCATTTGAACTGTTATTCTGCCACATCCACTTTTCCATTGACAGTAAAAGCTTATGAAGCGTAACGCTGGATTCATTCCGAATAATATCATACTCTCCCTTATCCTTAATATCATACTTTAATGCAACAAACATACCGCAGTCATACTCTGTCATCATTTTAGGATAATCAATATTCGGAAGATTTGGCGGACACCGCCAGTTATTATTATATTTCCCACAATAATAGCAGTTCATTTTAACATTTTCTTCAAATATGAGTTTTGAAGGCTCAATAAAAACACCTTCGGCAGCATTACAACTTTTATGAAGAAAATCCAACAAATTTTCTCTTTCCTCGCTTCTCAATCATCATACCTCCAGTATTTTTATACTATATTAAAATAACCTTTAATTTCTTCCAAAAGATTATCATAATCCTCAAAGGACAAATCTCCAATGTGCGCTACACGAATACTGCATTTCCCTAATTCACCGCCTACAGGATTAACCATAATATTTTTTTCATCCTTAAGGTAAGTAAAGAACTCCATAGCAATATCTTTCTCGAATCTTATTGGACTAATTGCGTTTGATAAAGGAAAAGATGGCAAATGAATAGGCATTCCTTTAATTTTACCTCTAAAGTACTCTGCCCTGTCACGTACCTCTTTTATACGATTTTCTACACCCTGTTTATCTATATAATGTAACATATCATTCAATTCAAAAAGAACTCCCACTGCCGGTGTAAACGGGGTCTGACCTCTTTTGATATTTAACAAATAATCTTTAAAATCAAAATATAATGAGGTAATGTTATTTTTCATAACTTTTTCATCTATTATTCTTCTGCTTAAAGTTACCAATGAAATTCCCGGAGCCAAACAAAGTCCCTTCTGTGAACTTACGATGGTGGCATCTATACCATATTTTTCCATATTATACTCATCACAAAGAAATGTACTTATAGCATCAACAACAAACCACAAATTGTTACGTTCACAGAAATCATGCAGGATTTCCACATTATAAAGCTGTCCTGTATATGTTTCGTGCAAATTCACCAGAAGACCTGTGTATCCTTTGTCATCATACTTAATCAAATGTTCTGCCGTAAGTTCCTCATCTCTACCAAGCTTTAGTGCATCAAATGGTATATTATGAATTTCGCAAATTTTCTCGAAACGTTCTCCAAAAGTACCTCCTGAAATAACAAGTAACTTGTCATTTGCATCAAAGCAGTTCATAACTGTTGCTTCCATAGCACCGCTACCTGACGCTGTAAGAAACATAACCTCTGCATCTGCCGGTGCGTACATGGTTTTTAACAGCAGCTTTTTATTATCTAACATAAGCTCCGAAAATTCGGAAGTTCTAAAATACGGAACAACGTGACTCCTCACATCAATAGTATGCTTATACATCTGTGCCGGTCCTACTGTAAATAACTTAACATCCTTCATGATTTTTTCACAAAATTGTTTTTGTGTCTCCTCTCTTTTTTATTTCTTTTAGGCATTTGCAAATTCCTATTAATTTTTTGTATATTTGCTCATTTTTTGTTATTTTCCATCTGGAAGACAACATAAATCATAGTATATTTTAATATCATCGGATAAGTAAGTCAATATTTTTTTGTTTCTATGTATTCTCTTCTATATATTCCCTATCATTCTTACTATTATTCTTAACAATTATATATAGATATACTTAAATATGCACATTATAAATAAACTGTTTCTTTCAGAATTTTTTATACTGACAGTTATAAAAAACTGTTTACTTCCCTTCAAAAAAAGATTACAATAATAACATATTTTTACAATAATTAATCCATTAAAGGGGACAGAAGGTAACATACATGAAAAAATTATCCGTAATAATACCGGCATACAACGAAGAAAAAATGATACATAAAACAGCATGTACAATATCCGAAATTCTTTCGGCTGCAGATATTCCTTATGAACTGCTTTTTATAAATGACGGCTCAAAGGATACCACGTGGCCTGCCATTATGAAAGAATGTCAGGAAAATCCATATATAACAGGTATCTGCTTCTCAAGAAACTTTGGAAAAGAAGCCGCTATGTTTGCAGGTCTTGAAAAGGCAACCGGAGACTGCGCTGTTATTATTGACTGTGATTTACAGCATCCGCCGGAAAAAATCGTTGAGATGTACAGACTTTGGGAGCAGGGCTATGAAATAGTAGAAGGCGTAAAAGAAGACAGAGGTGAGGAAGGAAAATTCCACAGATTTTGCGCCAATACATTTTATAAAATTATAAGTAAGCTTACTAAAATAGATATGTCCAACGCATCTGACTTTAAGCTTATGGACAGGAAAGTTGTAGACATTCTCAAGAATATGCCTGAGAGAAATACGTTTTTCAGGGCTTTATCATCATGGGTTGGTTTTAAAAGCACTACCGTAAGCTTTAAAGTCCGTGACAGGGAAGAAGGCGAATCCAAATGGTCACCATGGTCACTTGTTAAATATGCCATTGCAAATATTACCACCTTTTCCGTAGCTCCAATGCAGATTGTTACCATACTTGGTGTACTGTTTTTTATACTTTCCCTTGTACTTGGTATTCAGTCTCTTGTGTATAAGATTATCGGACGTGCCCTTGAAGGCTTCACTACCGTCATTATAATAGAACTGCTTGTGGGAAGTATCTGCATGACAAGTATGGGTATTATAGGATATTATATTTCAAAGATTTATGACGAAATAAAAGGACGGCCACGATACATTATTTCAAGTATTGTAAATAATGGTATTTCTGATACCGTAAATCGTGAAGCCTCTAAAAACAGCATATCTGATATTGACAGCTGCAATAAGGACAGCTAATACTATTAGGGCACCAAAATATCATATTTTTTCGGTGCCCTAATAGTATATCCCGTAAGTGTTCCAAAACATAGCGGTACTGACAAATAACAATCATTGTATTATACTTACTACAGTATTATAACTTAGGAGATATTATGGCAAACACAG
>CAMENQ010000077.1 GCA_945928585.1 uncultured Roseburia sp.
TTGTATGTCAATGTGAAGCTGAAAACCTGTTATGACATGATAACGGAATACAATTATTATGATTGCAGTTCCCTTGCCTAGAAAAACCATTTATCGAAGTTCCGGAAAACAAGAAAAATGGTATAGACAGATTTAGATGGAAATCAGGTGAGTTGTTCATGCATTATCATGATTGGCTGCTACATAAAGTTGATGAAGTGATTTTCGATTTTAATAGCGGTGGTGGACCGCATAAACATTGTACGAATATTGTGATTGCAGAAAAACAATGAAAAAAATCCTTGTCAGAATATAAAAAATTCAAAGTATCTAAAAATATTTCTAAAAACTATTGACTCTTACGTTACGTAATAGTTTAAAGTATATTTATCGGAAGGAGGAAATGCCAATGATGATAGTAAATGAAGTAAGTAAATTGACAGGAGTGAGTATACGCACTCTGCAATATTATGATACCATTGGACTCTTAAAACCAAGCAAATACACAGAGTCCGGATACAGGTTGTATGACGATACAGCGTTGGAGAGGTTGCAGCAGATTTTACTGTTTAGGGAATTGGAATTTTCTTTAAAGGAAATCAAGGAGATTATTGATGCACCTAATTTTGACAGGGAGAAAGCACTTGAACAACAGATAGAGTTACTGACATTGAAGAAGGAGCATCTTGAAAATTTGATTGATTTTGCCCGAGGAATAAAAACGATTGGAGTGAAAAAATTGGATTTTACAGTGTTTGACACAAAAAAGATTGATGAATATTCAAAACGTGCGAAAGAGCAATGGGGAGAGACACCTGAATATAAGGAATATGAGGAAAAGTCTAAGAATATGACGGATGTTCAGCAGAAAGATGTGATTAACAGTTTTATGTTGATTTTTGCAGAATTTGGAAAGTTGAAAGAGAAAGATGCTGCAAGTGACATTGTTCAATTGCAGGTTAAAAAATTACAGGATTTTATATCAGAACATTATTATAAATGCTCGAAGGAAATCCTGTCCGGACTTGGAAAAATGTATGCAGGTGGTGGAGAATTTACTGAGAATATTGATAGCTATGGTGGAGAAGGAACCGCTGAGTTTACAGCTAAAGCAATTGATATTTACTGTCAGGAATAAATCTGTATTAAACTGGCAACGGATTAATGAAAAGGCCTCGTTGGCAAAGCAGTATATCTGCAATTCCAACGGGGCTGTTTTTATCCCCACAATCGGTATATAACTTAGATGGTGTATTTATACAGTTTTTAGATTCTAAAAGTGCCGCTGTCGTGCAGCACTTTTAAATTGAGAAAAAATATACTTGCAATATACCCCCACGGGGTATATAATCTATAAAAAATAAACGGAGGTTAAGAATGAAGAATAACATAACAGATACTCCAGAAAAGAAAACCACAGAAGTTACAGGCATCTCAGAACAAAACGGGGAATGTACCTGCTGCCATAAAACTAAAGAAAGATCAGACAAAGAGTACAAGGATTTGATTAACAGGCTCAGCCGCATAGAAGGTCAGGTAAGAGGCATAAAAAAAATGGTAGAAAACAATGCATACTGCACAGACATTCTTGTACAGGTGTCAGCCGCTAACGCTGCATTAAACAGCTTTAATAAGGTGCTGCTTGCCAACCACATAAAATCATGTGTGACAAGAGATATAAAAGAAGGCAAGGAAGAAACTGTTGATGAATTGGTTGAGGTATTACAGAAACTTATGAAATAGATAAATTAAAATCGGGAGGATAAAAATGGACAATATAGGAACTATATTAGTTATAGTAATACTTATCATAATAATATTTTTCGCAGTGAAAAACAGCATAAAGCATGCGAAGGGAGAAGGAAGCTGCTGCGGCGGTGGGGGAAGTGATAAACCTGAAAGAAAAATGCTTAAGGGAAAAAAGCTTGGAGAGAAAATTATTTATATAGAAGGAATGCGCTGCGAACATTGTAAAAATGCTGTTGAAGGTGTAATAAACAAAATTGAGGGTGCAAAAGCAAGCGTTAACTTAAAGAAAAATATAGCTGTAGTTTCCTATGACAGGGAAATAAATGATGAAGAACTTAGAAATGCAGTGGAAAAGAAAGACTTCAAGGTGATAAGAATAACGGACGAAAATCAAAACAGAAAGGACTGACAATGTATGAAGCAGTATATAGTTACAGGAATGAGCTGTGCAGCCTGCACTGCCAGAGTAGAAAGGGCAGTAAGTAAGGTAGAAGGAGTAACCTCCTGCTCTGTAAGCCTTCTGACAAATTCCATGGGAGTGGAGGGCAGTGCATCTTCTGAGGATATAATAAGAGCGGTAGAAGCTGCCGGCTACGGAGCAAAGCTTAAAACAAGTGATGATGGCTCAAAGGGAGGCTCATCAGCAGAAAAGGGTTCTTATGAAAATGATGAGATATTTTCAAATAAATCAAGTTTGGCACTTAGAAACCGGCTTATTGCATCACTTGTTTTCTTATTAATACTTATGTATTTTTCTATGGGGCATATGATGTGGGGCTGGAAGTTTCCAACTGTAATAGAAGACAATCATATAGCTATGGGACTTATTCAGATGTTACTTACCATAGCAATAATGGTTATTAATCAGAGATTTTTCATAAGCGGCTTTAAGGGATTATGCCACAGATCACCAAATATGGATACGCTTGTAGCTCTCGGTGCATCAGCTGCATTTATATACAGCACATACGCATTATTTGCCATGACGGATGCCCAGTTAAATGGTGATATGGAAGGAGTTATGGCATATATGCACGATTTTTATTTTGAATCGGCAGCCATGATACTTACACTTATTACAGTGGGCAAGCTGCTTGAAGCTGTATCAAAGGGACGAACCACCGATGCATTAAAGGGACTTATGAAGCTTGCACCTAAGACAGCACTTATAGAGACCGATGGAAAGGAAATAGAAGTTTCCATAGACAAAATAAATGTTGGTGATACTTTCATAGTTAAAGCCGGTGCAAGTATACCTGTTGATGGTATTATTCTGGAAGGCAGCGGAACTGTAGATGAAGCATCATTAACGGGAGAAAGCATACCTGTAGATAAGGAAACCGGTGACAGAGTATCTGCTGCTACCATCAGTAAATCGGGATATATGAAATGTAAGGCACTGCGTGTGGGTGAAGATACTACTCTTTCACAGATTATAAAAATGGTAAGTGATGCAGCAGCCACTAAGGCACCTATAGCAAAGGTTGCAGACAAGGTATCGGGAATATTTGTGCCGATAGTATTGTGTTTAGCATTAATTACATTTATTGTATGGATGATAGTTGGAAAAACAGTAGGTTACAGCCTTGCAAGGGCTATTTCCGTACTTGTCATAAGCTGCCCATGTGCCCTGGGACTTGCCACACCTGTAGCCATTATGGTGGGAAATGGTATGGGAGCAAAGAACGGCATTATGTTTAAAACGGCAGCCTCATTGGAGGAAACCGGCAGAGTGCAGATAGTGGCACTTGACAAAACAGGAACCATAACAAAGGGAGAGCCGAGGGTGACAGATATTATACCATCAGATGGTGTGGACAAAAAAGAACTTATAAGTTTTGCATATATTCTTGAAAAAAAGAGTGAGCATCCGCTGGCGAAAGCCATTATAGCATATGGAGACCAGCAGCCGGAGATATTAAAAGCCGTTGGTAATAAAAACTTTGATAATAATAAAAACTTTGATTATAACAAAGATTTTGATAATAATAAAAATTCTGTTGACAATAAAAATTATGACGAGGAGTTAAGCGATTTTACCACTTTGTCAGGAAACGGTCTGTCTGCCATATATCATGGACAAAAACTTATGGGAGGAAGCCTTAAATTTATAACAGAGCAATTAAAATCAACAGAAAACACATCGGATAATATGTCTGCAGATATATTGAAAAAAGCTGAAGAAACAGCGGGCAATTTAGCAGAAGAAGGAAAAACACCATTGCTTTTTTCTCTTGGAGACAGACTGTTAGGAATCGTGGCTGTGGCAGATGTAATAAAGGAAGACAGCTTCGAGGCCGTAAGACAGCTTAAAAATATGGGAATACAGGTGGTTATGATAACAGGAGACAATGAAAAAACAGCCAAAGCCATAGGACAGCAGGCAGGTGTTGATAATGTAATTGCAGGTGTGCTTCCTGATGGCAAGGAGGAAGCAGTGCGTATGCTGCAAAAAGAAGGCAAGGTAGCAATGGTTGGAGATGGCATAAATGATGCACTGGCGCTTACAAGAGCCGATACGGGCATAGCCATAGGTGCAGGAACAGACGTTGCCATAGACGCAGCAGATGTAGTGCTTGTAAAAAGCAGACTTTCAGATGTGCCGGCCGCTATCAGACTTAGTAGAAAAACACTTAAAAACATTCACGAAAACCTGTTTTGGGCGTTCATATATAATATTATTGGTATACCTCTTGCAGCAGGTGTGTGGATACCTGTCTTCGGATGGGAATTAAATCCGATGTATGGCGCGGCGGCTATGAGCTTATCAAGCTTTTGTGTTGTAACAAATGCATTGCGGCTGAATTTGTATAACATAAAGGATTGTACAAAGGATAAAAGAATAAAAAATGTGAAAAATGCCGATGCAAAAAATGAAAATGCAAAAAATATAATAAATGCAAAAAGTACAAATAGTGCTGTAAAAATAATATCGGCTCAAAACAAAGTAAAAAATCAAAATGAAAACAAGGAGGAAAAGATTATGACAAAGACAATGAAAATCGAAGGTATGATGTGCGGACACTGCGAGGCAACGGTAAAGAAGACGCTTGAGGCACTGGAGGGCGTTAAGGAGGCCAATGTATCACATAAGTCAGGTACTGCGGTTGTTACATTAGACGCAGAGGTGGCTGATGATGTATTGAAAAAGGCTGTGGAGGATAAGGAGTATACTGTTACGGAAATATGCAGGTAATTCTTTGAAATGCGCTGATGGCAGGAATTAATTAATGCAGCTTGAATTAAATCATAGAAGGATTACGGGCCAAGTACTTTAGAAGACTTTTTAAGGTACAGTATAGTTATTATCATGTGAATAACGGAGGAAATTTTTATGGGAAAAATTGAAAATATTACTGTATTTAATGATACAGAAAGAATGTGTAAACATAATGAAAAGATAAAAGAAGCTATTAGAAAGTCAACTGTTGGGCAGAAATTGATTTTGGAAAGAGACGAGATTCCGGAACTTGATATGAAACGTTATGCTGCAGAAGCAAAGGTAATTGTATCAAAAAAGCGAACCTATGAGGCAGCCTTCGGGTATAAAGGAACTAAAATTGCGGTGCATAATTTTGCATCAGCTTCAAATCCCGGAGGGGGAGTAGAGCGAGGAGCAAATGCACAGGAAGAATGCCTGTGCAGGTGTTCGATCCTTTATTTTTGTCTGAACACACCGGAGATGATGAATGGCTTTTATTTACCACATAGAAGGGCACACAATCCTATTCATAATGATGATATAATATTTACTCCGGGAGTGGTTGTGTTTAAAACGGACACAGCAGCTCCGGAGCTTATGGATGAACACGATTGGTATGACGTAGATGTGATTACCTGTGCAGCTCCTAATCTGCGAGAAAGACCGAGTAATGGCTTTAACTCCGGAGATGGAAACAAGGCAGTGGAGATTTCGGATAAAGAATTATTAGCTATTCATGAAAAGCGGCTTAAGAGGATATTAGATGTGGCACTGCTGAATCAGGACGAAACTGTTGTATTAGGTGCCTTTGGGTGTGGAGCATTTAAGAACAATCCGGAAGTTGTAGCACTGGCATCAAAAAATGTGGTTAAGGACTACCTGCATGCATTTAAGAATATTGAATTTGCAGTGTATTGTTCACCGAGAGATGAGCAGAATAATAAGATTTTTGAAAGAGTATTAAGCACATATGGCAATAATTGTTAGTAGGAGGAGGAAAATCTTTGGCTATAGTAGACTAGCAATGAAGGGGCAGAAATTGAAAGATAGAAACGGGTATGAAATGGTCAGGCGAGCGGGAATAAGCAGGGCTACGTTATGGGAAGTAGAAAAGGAACTCCCACGGTTTACATGCATTAGGAGGAATGGATAAGGACCTGGGCTTAGTTGACAAGGATGATGAGTTTGGCAGAAGAATACAGGGCACGAATTTAGTATCCCCTAAACGGACAAAAAGGAGTATTGCGAAATTTTTAACACCGGCAAAAAAATAGAGCTGAAAAGCATAAAATAATTGAATTTATTGCCGATAATATGATATATTAAAGTATAAAAATTCTTTTGAGATAAACGGCAGGAGCACAGATGTAATACCTTTCAGTTGCTGAAATCGCAAAAAAATGGAATATTCCGGAGTTGAAGATGTTTTACTAGCCGTCAGATAAGGAATATTAGATGTAGTTAATTATGATTAGAGTTTTATTTGTTTGCCACGGCAGGAAGTTGATTTTTTGAAAGAATGCAGGAAAATCAAGGGTTGTGGGAGCTTGAGACGGGATTTTTATACCAGATTTATACCAATTTTTTATGAGTTGGGGCTGTGACATGGTTGAAAAGTTGAAGGTAAAATTACGTCTGGACGAATTTCCGTTTGTGAATGATATGAAATATGAGCACATTAGTTGAGGATTGATTGCTTTACTTATATAAAAATTTTCAATCAATAAAGAATTTGATATAATTGAGATTGTTAAGAGAGTGTAGGTACAAATCAAATATTAACGCTTTGCTATTTGTTTTGAAAGTTTTATAAGCATTAGAGGGAGAAGACATTATGTATGATAGAAAGGTGATACATGAAAATAAAATTCGCAGTGAACATAGTTTTAATGAAAAATACGATATTTTACTTAAAGAAGTAAGTAGTCATACAAAAAATGAGTTATTAGCGATGGTTGGAGCAAGATACTATTGCGCTTTAATTAAGGGAAATGATTCCTCAGATATATTACCAGCATTAGTAGAGTATATTGCAGGAATATGTATTACGTCTGAAAATCTTGCGAATAACAAAATAGATAATGTGCAGTTTCAAAATATCTTTAGTTTATGTGAGCAATTGGCAGATGAACAATTACAGATAAATATGTATTCTTCAATTAATGAAGAGGATGATGATGATACAGTTGGCAAGAAGCTTTTTTCAGGAGAAATGAAGAATAGTTATTCATTTACAAGAGGATATTCGTGGTATAGAAAAATTGAAGAAGAGAATATAGAAAGAATTTTTGAAGGGTTTGAAAAAGAAATAGTGCAATTAATTGGATTTAGTCCTGCCGAAGTGTATATATTGGCAGACGCATATGCAAATCTGATTTATGATAGAATTAAGGAGATTGCATTACCAAAGCTATTAGATAAACCAGATACAACGCAAGACTATGATATATATAAGCTTATAGGAAATAATTATTATGACGTGATGAGTATGACAAGTGATGAATTATATGATAAATGTAGTCATTTATCAAGAACTCATTTTGATGCAATGATTCAGTTCTTTTCGTGTAAAATTTCAGACAGTGAATCGTATGCAAAAGTAAAGTATTTTACTGATGATAACTATTTTTCGACACATCCGATTATAAATGATGGCGAAAAATTATTATTAATAAATCATCAAATCTTGTTGTGGAATTTACGAGAATGCATTGAAGAAATAATAAAACAAAATCAGAAATTATGGAATGAATATGATAAAAAACATAAATCGAAGTTCTTGGAAAACAAATCAGCTGAATTAGTCAGAAGAATTCTTCCACAATGTGAAATATATAGTTCGTTATATTATAAACCTAAAGGAGAAGAAACAGCATGTGAATTGGATTTGTTAGCTGTATATGATAACATTGTGATTCTTGTGGAAGCAAAAAGTGGGATATATTCACGTCCGGCCAAGCGTGGCGGGTTAAAAAGATTAGAAACGGTTGTTAATAAGAATATTCAGTATGCATTTGAACAGGCAGATAGAACAAGAGCATATATATATCAAAGTGATGAAGCTAAGTTTTATTCGGATTCGATTTTAAAACAAGAGGTGATTACACTTAAGGCAGATGAAATTGCAGATGTTTTTATTATAAATACTACATTAGATTATTATGCAGAATTAGGAGTCGATTTATACAAACTAAAAAAACTAGGTATATATGATCAGAAAGAATTTCCGTGGACTGTTTGTGTTTCTGATTTAGAGGTAATAGCAGATTTTATAGATTTCCCAAACCAGTTTTTATATTATATGTATCTTAGAAGGACAATTAATAATACTTTTTCAGAAGAGAATGGGGCGATGCTAATATATGAGCTAGATTTGCTTGCAATGTATAAAACTGAAAATACGGAAAATTTTCTAGCGTATGATATCAGTAGTGATGATGAGATAATATTGGAAAATGGGAAAAGACCAACAACAAAAGACTATACAAATTATTTTAACGATTTTTATAGTGAGTATTTTAAAAATAAGAAAAAGCCAGAGATAGAAAAGAAAATATATAATCCAAGATTTTTGCAGATGTGCAGACAACTTGAAGAATACAATACAAAAGGTGTTTCATTTTTTATATTAAGATTTCTTGATTTAGATTTAGATGATCAAAATTGGTTGTTTGAGGCTATTGATAAATCATGTGAGCGTACCAAATATGACAATAAGATGCATACGGTATCAATTAAAAGGATGCCACAACATTTTTTTACTGAACCATATGGATTAGTCATCTATACAGCATATAAAAAAGATAGAAATAAAGTGGAAAGGCGGGCGTATATTTCAGGGAGAATTCAACAAGGACAAACTGGAATAAGACATTGGATTACATTGTGTGTATTTTTGGATGATGACCGTCATTTCATAAATCAGTTTTATTTTCATGCTGGTTCTGACGAATTAACAGAAGAAATGAGAAGCATAACTTCTCATATCCCAGTTACAGCACCTATTAAGGTCTATCCAAACGAACCATGCCCATGCGGTTCAGGAGTGAAATACAAAAAGTGTTGCGGGAAAAAATGATATCTTGTAAATCTGTAAAGATCGCAATTGGTATTTGTTCTTTATAGTGGAAGGTTATAAAGGTATTGAAGAGCGGATACAAAGATGTTCCTTTGTATAGTGGTGACTTTGATAGAACGCAGTTTCAGAATCATGCAGGTAAGATTATTAAGGATGATGAGTGGGATATCAGAGAATCCTTTGCGAGCTGCTGAATGGAGACTATGAATAAAAGTCTGTAAATTAGATCTTCTATGATAATGATACGGTC
>CAMENQ010000078.1 GCA_945928585.1 uncultured Roseburia sp.
GTTATTACTATTATTATTGTTACTATTATTATTGTTTTTATTGTTATTTTTGCCGTTTCCGTTATTATGGTTTTTATTATCCTGCTTTTTGACGTCCTTTACTGAATCACCGGCCTGAGCATTGTTTTTCTTTTCTTCTGACTTTGCTTCCATCTTTGCCTCGACCTTTTTTTCAACCTTTTTCTTAACGTCGACTGCTGTTTTTTCTATATCCTTTACGACTTTTTCAACCTTCTTTGCAGTCTTTTCAACTGCTGTTTTTGCATTTTCAACCTTTTCCTTAACAACCTTCTCGGCTTTAGCTGTTTCTTTTAAAAGTTTGCTTTTTACAAGTTCCACTTCATCCTCTGTAATTGAAGATGAAGCTGTTTTGCCTTCTACTCCATGTTCCTTTAAAACTGCTATTATTTCCTTACTTTCTTTTTCTATCTGTTTAGCTAAATCATATATTCTTATTTTCGTCATAGCATTACCTCCATACCTTAAAGCTGCTTCTCTAATGCATTCTTAAATCCTTCATCAAGGATAGCCACGCTTGCTCTGAATTCCTTTCCCATGAAATGTCCAAGTTCTTCTTTTGTGCCATAAAAGTAAATCGGTACTTTATAATATGTGCACATATTGGTAAATTTCTTTTTAGTATTGTCCGACGCTTCCACCGATACTATTACCATATGCGCCTTTCCTTCTTTTACGGCTTTTTCTACTGAAAACTCTCCACCTGCAGTTTTACCCGCCTTTGTGGCAAGTGATATCATTGACAATACTTTATCCATTTGACTCAAGCTCCTTCTTAAGACTATCATATATATCATCTGAAATCGCCATTTTAAGTGATCTCTCAAGACCTTTTGTCTTTCTTGCCTTGTCAAAGCATTCTATGGAATGACATATATATGCTCCACGTCCGTTTTTTCTGCCTGTCATATCCGCAAATATCTCACCTGTATCTGTCTTTATGACTCTTATCATGTCTTTTTTTGGTTTCATTTCACCGCAGCCTGTGCACTTTCTCAAGGGTGTTTTCTGTCCCTTTGGTACATTCTGTCCTTTAGTATTCATCGCACTCATTAAGCTACCTCTCTTATTGCTGTGTTGCCTGCTCCAATTCTCTTGCCTGAGACTCACTCTTTATGTCAATCTTAAATCCTGTAAGTCTTGCCGCAAGTCTTGCATTCTGTCCTTCTTTGCCTATGGCAAGTGAAAGCTGGTAATCCGGTACTACTACACTTGCTGTCTTTTCCTCATCATCTGCCACTACAGATATAACCTTTGCAGGGCTTAATGCATTTTCTATAAGGATGGCAGGATTTTCGCTCCAGTTTATAATATCTATCTTTTCTCCACGAAGCTCATCTACTATGGCATTTACTCTTGAGCCGTTTACACCTACACATGCACCTACAGGGTCTACATTCGGGTCATTGCTTCTTACTGATATCTTGCTTCTTGAGCCCGGCTCTCTCGATATATTTACTATTTCTACAATGCCGTCCTTAACCTCGCTTACCTCTGCTTCAAAAAGTCTCTTTACAAGTTCAGGATGTGTTCTTGAAACTACAATACGAGGTCCCTTTGTTGTGTTTTTAACCTCTACGACGTAAAGCTTAATTCTGTCATTTGGTGCAAACTTTTCTGTCTTAACCATTTCATTTTCACCAAGTACTGCATCTGCCTTTCCTAAATTAATGCTGATGCTTCTGTCATTTATACGCTGTACAATACCTGTGACAATGTCCTTTTCCTTACCGTAGTACTTATCATAAAGTACTTTTCTTTCTTCCTCACGAATGGTCTGTGTAATAATATTCTTTGCATTCTGAGTAGCTATACGTCCAAATTCCTTTGACTTAACCTCTACATTTACAATATCGCCAACTTTATATTTTTTGTTTAACTCCTGGGCCTGTTCAAGTGAAATCTCCAAAGCCTTATCCTCTACCTGCTCCACTACTGTCTTTTCGGCAAAAATAGCAAAGTCCCCTGTTTCTCTGTCGATAGTTACCTTTACATTATCTGCCTTTCCAAAGTGGTTTTTGTAAGCTGTAATAAGTGATGTTTCTATAGCTTCAAGCATTACCTCTTTGCTTATATCCTTCTCCTTTTCTAATACATCTAATGCTTCAATTAATTCTCTGTTCATTTTCTCTTTATCCTCCTATTATATTATAATAAATTATATGATTATATTTTATGTTAAAAATCAAATGCAAGCCGTATGAGAGCGATTTTGTCTCTGTCAAAGGTCATATCTTCTCCGTCAACAGATATAGTCACCTGTATATCTGTATAACCGGTCAGAGTGCCTTCAAATTCTTTTTGTCTGTCTATAGCCTTATAAAGCTTTATCTCTACTTCTTTGCCTATACTCCTCTTAAAATCTTTTTCCTTTTTCAGTGGTCTTCCAAGTCCCGGTGAACTTACCTCCAAAATATAGGCATCCTCAATAAAGTCCTTTTCATCAAGCAGGTCACTTACGGCTCTGCTTATAAGTTCGCAGTCATCTACATTTATTCCGTTTTCCTTATCAATATAGTACCTTAAGTAAAAGCTTCCGCCCTCCTTAACGTACTCTACATCTACAAGCTCGAAGTTATTTTCCTCTATAAGGGGCATTACAAGCTCTTCTGCTTTTTTTTCGTAATCTTCTTTCCTTGACATTTAATCCCTCCAAATTTCAGATATTTATAAATTTAACAAAGAGTGGGCTAAAAGCCCACTCTCTGCCAACAGTTACCATATCGTCTCCAATATGATAACATCATCTTATTTTTTTTGCAAGTATTTTTTACGTTTTTATGTTTTTATTTTTTTTGCCATTATTTTCTTATGCTTAATCTTTTTTCTGTAAAAACGCACCGTTTTGCCAAAGTAAACATTTATCTCCGCTCCGATAAAAAGTATATACATACATATATAAATCCACAGCATAAGAAGAACTATTGTCGTAAGACTTCCGTAAGCATATGATTTTCCTGCAAAATGGTCTACATATAATGAGTAGAAATACGAAAATCCCATCCATCCTACTGCCGAAAACAAAGCTCCCGGCAAGTGATTTATAAAGGTATATTTCTTGTCATCAATAAGCTTATATAATCCCACAAACAGGAGCGTCAGTATAATAGGAACATATAATATACGCATGCCTATAATCCACTCAACAACATCATACAATAAAGGCACATATTTTCTAAACACCTCAAGAAGCGAATTTCCAAATACTATCATAACAAGTGACATTACTATGCCGATTACAAATAATACAGTATACAGGCTGGCTATAAAACGAAGAATAAAATAATTTCTTTTTTCCTTTATATTAAAAACATTATTCAATCCTCTTATAATAGACAGCACACCTTTAGATGCTGACCATACGGTAAATATAGCCGTAAATGAAATAACGGTTCCTGTTGTTGTTTCATATATTTCTTTTATCAGCGAATCAATAAGAGGCTTTACTATTTCCGGCATAACATTTGATGATGCAGTTAAAAGAAACTCCTCTGTAACCGGCGTGTATCTTATAAGGGAAAATATTAACATTGCCAAAGGAAATGCTGATATAACTATAAAAAATGCCGACTGGGCGGCATGCGCATATACATGGTCTTCATTGAGCCTGTTAACAAAGCCGTTTATTACCTTATATACTTTTTTTATAAAATTTATCATCCATTCCCTCCTCGCTTTCATTTTTATATAAAAATCCCTTTTACAGCATAGACATTATTTCTTCTTTTGTTATTGTAAACGGATAATTCTTTAATTTTGCTTCATTGGATAGTATGCTGTCTGCATTTTTTTCCATAAGTTCTTTTGCTTTGTCTGTATCTCCCAGTATCCTGCTTAAATAATCCTTAAGTTCATCTGCACTTTCAAATCCCAGTAAATTAAGCACTTCATCTGTTTCTTTTTTATCCTTATATATTTTTACATATCCGCCAAGGAACATACCTACTGCCTTTCCGTGTGGAACTCCCAGCTCATATGTAACCATATAGCTTAGTCCGTGAGGAAGTGACGTTCCCGTATGTGTAATAGCCATACCTGCCACCATGGAAGCATGCATAAGGTTAGTATAATCTGCTTCTGTTATTTTATCCTGAAGAAGCTTGTCCTTAAGCTGTCCCCACATTATAAGTCCTTCCCTGCTGTATATTCTGTTTAAATCATTTGAATTTGTATTCAGATAGCTTTCAATAAGATGTGCAAGTGCGTCCACGGCAGTATTCACTATGCAGCTTTTCGATGCTGTTTTTAAATATTTACCATCAATAAATGCCACTGTAGGATATATTTTATGGCTTATGCTTTTCTTTGTTCTCTGCTTATGCAGTGTAAGTATGGAATATGGCGTAACTTCTGATCCTGTACCACATGTAGTCGGTACGCATGCAACAGGTATATAACCAAGTGCCTGTTTTTCATATAGTACATTTTCATCCTTGTCCGGATTTGCTATCATAAGCGCTATAGCCTTAGCAGCATCAAGGGGAGATCCTCCTCCTATGCCAACAACAAAATCAACTCCCTCTTTTATTCCCTCATCACGTGCTTTCATAACAGTCTCTACAGAAGGATTTTCTTCTATGTCATCGAATACAACATATGAAACATTTTGTGATTTCAATGTTTCCTCCACATCCTCAAGAGAACCGTTAGCTCTTGAAGAATGTTTTCCTGTCACTATCATGGCTTTTTTTCCCATAAGTGCAAATTCATTTGAATGATTTCTCACACAGTTTTCCTCACTAAAAACTATGGTCGGCATAAATAACATCATATTTTTTCTCCTTAACTTTCTTTAATAAGTTTGTCTTTTCTATACATTATACCTCAAATAAAATTTTATTTCCATACATTTCTTTTTATACACAATGAAACAATTCAGCCCCTGCAGGATTAGGAAGCTTACATTCATAAATATATGCTTCCTGCTCCCGCAGGGGCTGAACTGTTTCATACCATCACTCTTATTCGAGAGTAAATTTGTCTACTATCTGTTTAAGCATATTTGCCATATTTACATTATCCTGTACCTTATCATATGTATCAGTAGAAAGTGTAACTACATCTGTAGCTCTGCCTGCTATGCCTGCTATACCTTCTGATGATTCATTTATTGTAATATTTATCTTTGATATGGCTTCTGCTATCTGACTTGTAGCATCTCCCAGCTCATCAATATTGTCACATATTCCTTTTATGGTATCGCTGAATGACTGTGCATCAGAATTATACTCTCCACTGACCTCCATAAACTCATCGTAATCATTCATAACTGAGCTTTCAAGGAATGTCAGTGTCTTATCAAGGCACTTTTCAATGCTGTTTACCGCATCTGTAACCTCCGTTACTATGGTAACAATATCTGCAACAGTATCTGATGACTGCGCTGCCAGATGGCTGATTTCATTAGCTACTACAGCAAAACCTTTTCCATACTCGCCTGACCTTGCTGCCTCTATGGAAGCATTTATGGCAAGAAGGCTTGTCTGGTCTGCTATATTCATAATATCCTGTGTAAGATCATTTATCTTATTTACTGCTTTTGACTGCTCTATGGCAACCTTTGCTTCATTACTTACTTCATGATAGAGGGCTTTTGTATTGTCAGAGGCTTTACTTGTGGTATTTTTAGCATTAACTGCTCTTTCCACAATGCCCTTAGACAGCTCTATCGTTTCCTGTGAACGTCTGCTTATGGCTTCTGTCTTTTCTTTTATGTACTCAACCTCTTTATAAATGCTTGTAGTCATACCTGAGGTCTGTTCCATACCTGCCGCAAGTTCCTCGCTGACTGCCGAGTTATCGCTGGCACAATCATTAAGTGATGTAGCAATATTATTAAGGGTATCACTACTTCCGGCTATCTTAAGTGAAGCATCATTTATCATACCGATAATCTCTTTTATATTGCTCTGCATATGGTCAATGGCCCTGCTCATTTCTCCTGTCTCATCAAGTCGTCCTCCAAGCTTGTGAACCCTGTCATCATCTCTGAAATCAAGCTCTGCTATATTATTTATACTCTTTGTAAGTACCTTAATAGGTCTTGTTATGCCGCCTGAAATGACAAATACTACTACAGCAAGGACTGCCATTGTAACTGCAAGAATAATGAGTGCAATAACCGTAAGCTTAGTAATAGGTGATAAAAGCTCAGATTCATTTGCCTGTATTATAAGCATCCAGTTATTTGTCGCTGATGTGGCAAGACCTGCTATTTTATCTGAACCTTCAAAGTCAAAGTTTACAATTGCAGAAGCCACATTGCCCTGTGCCAAAAAGCCTCTTATTGTTTCATTTCCAATGATTTTTCCAATATATTCATCCTCAGGATGGTAAATTATATATCCCTGCGGACTTACAAGATATGCAAAACTTGACTCGATATCCTGTATGGCGATTTCAGCCAGGTCTGCCGTAATAACCTTAGCAGGTACAGTAATGCATACAACTCCATATACACTTCCTGAATTGTCCAAAGGCACTGCACATATAACAGATGGTTCATCTACGCCATCTGTAATAATATCACTCTGTGCCGGAAGTCCTGTTGACAATACTGCATTTACATAATACGGAGCATCACTTTTTCCATCTTTAGAACCGCTTGATGTAACAAATTCTCCGTTTTTGTTATATACCGAAACCTCTGTATATGAAGAATTATCTCTAAGGTATGAGTTAAATTCTGTCTCTACAAGATATGTCTCTCCTCCCTGCATAAGACAATTATACATGTCTGCGTCGTTGCTCATATATGAAACTGTTTCATTTATGGCATTAATATTGTTATTCAAAATCTTTATGTAGCTCTTTGCAAGACTTACCATGTTATTTTCGCTGGAATCTGCCAATGAGCTTTTTGCTCCGGGAACTATACTGATGTATGCCACCAAAAGAGCCAGTATAATACATCCAACTGCCATAGCCACTATTCTGGTTCGTATGGATGTAAAAGCATTTCCTTTTTTCTTCTTTTTTTCTTCCATGCTGTCTCCAATCTGTCGAATATGCGACTATTTATTTAGTATTTACGATTTGCAACCTCGTCTGCTGCTTCAGATGCAGGATATACTCCTTCTTCCATATAAAGCTTCTTTTCTACTGTTTCGCCTGCTAAAATCTTCTTCATTACCTCTTCCACAGTAGGTCCCTGTAATGGATTACACTCTACATCAACGGCTATGTTTCCGCTTATCATTTCCTTAAATGCATTTGCTTCACCATCAAATGATATAATAGTGTAATCAGAAGCTTTGCCACCTGCTTCCTGTATGGCTTCTATAACGCCATATGCCATGTTATCATTCTGTGTAACTATAACATCTATCTTGTCAAATCTTCCTAAGTAATCCTTCATAAGGTCTTTTCCTTTTGCCTTATCAAAGTCACCGCTTTCGCTGGCAAGTACAGTGTAGTTTGTATACTTGCTTATAATGCTGTCAAAGCCTTCCGAACGGCCAATCTGTGCAGATGCACCTGTCGTTCCTTCTAATATGACTATATTCTGTGCTTCTGTGGTTCCGTTATTATCAACAAGCCACTGTGCTGCGTCTTTTCCTTCCTTGTCGAAGTTTGAGCCTATCCAGCAGCTGTATAAGCTTTCATCTGCTGAAACCATTCTATCAACTATAATAACAGGTATACCTGCATCTTTTGCCTTTTTAAGTATGTCGTCCCAACCGTCTTCTACAATCGGTGCAAGTATTATAACGTCATATTTTTCATTTATGAATTTTTCAATGCCTGCTATCTGTACTTTTTGGTCTCCCTGTCCGTCTACAAAGGTATATGTATATTTATCTGTTCCAAATGTATCCTTCATTGACTGTGTGTGGGCTGCTCTCCATCCACTTTCATTGGCTGTCTGTATAAATCCGACTTTAAGCTTATCTGAGCTTGTATTGCTGTTATTTGTATTTGAGTTTCCTGAAGATATGTTTCCTGTTCCACTGCTATAGTCTGAGCTTGACTTTACAGGATCATTCCTTAACTCTACCTTCTTTGACATACTGTCGCTTGAGCCGCATCCTGCTAAAACGCCAAGGATGAATACGGCTAAAAATAATAAGCTGATTTTTCTTTTCATATAGCTTTTTCCTCCGTTTCTTTTACTTGAGTGAACTATGGTTTATATCCTTTGTTTTCAGATATTTCCTGCATTTATTTTTTTATTTACACGTTCTACTCTAATGGATTTATTATAGCATATATGTCGTTTAAATACAATATAATAAAGGATATTTCCATATATTTTAAATGATTTTCACAGGGACGGTATCATCGAAAAACAGACTTGGAATTGCAAAAGTGCCGCCCGGCAGCGGCACTTATAAATTCGCATTCGCGAATTTTTTGTTGTGCTATTTTACGCTGTTGCTTTAGAAATTTCCTGTTATACGAAAAAACAGCCGGATTTTTAATAAATCCGACTGCTTAACATAGCAGCTTGTAGGGGAATCGAACCCCCTACCACAAATAAAAATATTTCTTATGAAACTGCCTGATATTCATAGCTGTTTTCATACATAAATTCCGGCGAGCAATCTATTGAACCGTCTGCCCATGTAACTGTTCCATAATCAATATATACTCCATTAAATATATCTGTATTATCTAATGGTTTATATATTTCTCCGGTCAGTATCGTTGCATCAAAAAGCCTTGTTTCTCCCGTAGAAAATGTGAGAATCAGAATTTTATCAGGCAATGCTTTTACCTTAGAAACTTTAATAACTTCCTTTGGCTCTCCGCCATATACAATACCGTCCATGACATACATATAAGCACCCCCTTATTTTAACGGCTCTATTTTATCAAACTTCATATTTCTTACAGCATTATTCCATGCTGCATATAATTCGTCTTCATGTAATGCCATCCAACCTGAAACCATCCTATATTGCTTTAATGGTATTTTTCCCTCTAAGACTTCACCATCTAAAGATATCGACGCTTCATATTCTCCATAATAAACATGAACATGGGGCTTGTGATGTTTATCATTGTCATTATATATCATTTTTATTATAATTCCGTAAAATCTACTTATCTCCGGCATCCAAAAACCTCTCTTTCCATTGAGATATTTCCACTATAACAAAAATGCTGTAAACCAAGCATAGTCAAGGTTTTCAGCACTTCCTAATTGAGTTATTCATTTGAGTAAGGAGCAGCTTGTAGGGGAATCGAACCCCTGATTCCGCCGTGAGAGGGCGGCGTCTTAGCC
>CAMENQ010000079.1 GCA_945928585.1 uncultured Roseburia sp.
ATATTGATAAAATTACTTACAGTTTCCGATGCGTTAGAATTATTATATATCCATAGGGCACCCGGAGACTATACAAAATTTTTTTAGCGCGACAGCCTCTTTTTAACTAAAGATTCTGATTTTCTTTGAAGTGCAGTTTTCAATTTTGTTCTTAATATTTGTAAGCTCATCCATTATACTTTCAGACAGGGCAGAGACTTTATCATATTCTTCATTGGCAGCAGAGTTTCTGCCTGCTTGGATTGCATTAACAACCTTTAAGCCTCCGGAATGCAAATCTGAATGGAGTTTTCCAACGTTCTGCCATTCTTGTGCAATTTCAGGATGCTTTATACGTATGGCATAGTAATAATGACCAAATTCACACTTATCGCCATTAAACTGAAGAGGCTGTTCAGTCATTGTGTCAACCATAGCCTTAAGCTTTTCAAGCCAGTTTTTGTGAGCGGCTACTGCTTTGTCAAGTATATCAACAAGCTCGCTGTTTTCAATAGCATGCATACCCTGAGTAAGACCTTCAAACATATAAGTAGTAACATCTGAATAGCTGTCGTCAAGCTGTGCTATCATACTTGCCATTTCTGCCGTCTGGCTTGCGTCCTTATGTACCTTTTGCGTTACCTCGCTTAAATGCTGTGCATCCTGGGATACTGTTTGCATAGCCGTGTCAATCTCGCCGGCAGATACCTTGACCTGAGACATAGAATGTGAGGCGTCTTCGATGCTTGTCATAACACCCTTAAGCTGGCTGATATTTCCGTCTATGGTAACTGAAACAGTTCCTATCATATCACTCATATCAGCTGTGGAAGAAAGAACTCTTGTTACGCTTTCCTTTCCTTCGTTTGCAGCCTTATATATATCTGCCACAAACTTAGTCATGCCATCAAGATTCTCCTTGGTGTTATCGGCAAGCTGTCTTATTTCATCAGCAACAACCGAAAATCCTCTTCCTGCCTCACCGGCTCTTGCAGCTTCAATTGATGCATTGAGGGCAAGAAGGTTAGTCTGATTGGCAATCTGCTGAACACTTTTTACAATATTATCAATCTCGTTAGTTAGCTTTACAAGCTGTTCTACTTTTTGATTCATAATATTTGTATCTTCAATAACAGTGTCCTTAAGTTGTGAAACATCCTTTAAAAGCTGTGCACTTTCTTCATTTTGCTTTGCCAGTAAATTAGCATCAGAAACAAGTTGCTCAAAGGTATTTGAAGTATGCTCGATAATACTTGACACCTGGGTAACGGATGCAGTTGTCTCCTCTACGATAGCAAGATTGGATTCGCTGACATCGGCCATATCCTTGGCAGCCTGCATGGAATTGTTTGCTATGAAATTAATTCCGATGTCAAAACCGCTTAGTTTTGTTGTGAGTCCAAGTATCTTTCTTGATGCTTGTGCTAGTCTTTCTTCGTTTTGGATTAGAAAATCAGTATCAAGCTGCTCGCTGTCAGCTTTTTCTTTCTTTTTAAACATAGTGATGACCTCTCTTTCACGTTAAAATTCACTAAAAACATTGTACCACATTCATTAATACATTACAATAAAACCTTAAGCTTATTTTTGACAGATTGTAACAATTCAGCCTTGCCTGTACCTGCACTTGGGGACCTGCTTCTATGGTGGCGGATACGGCTTAGTGGTTGTATATTATGTGCGTAAACTTCGGAGGCAGTAAGAAATTTTATTAATATGCTGCGGCTATCTTCTAAGCGACGACCGTAACTCGGAAGTGTCTGAATACTCAGCCACTTCCTCAGACAGACGGTCTCTGCTAAGAAGATAGCCGCAGCATATTAATAAATTTCTAACAGTCTCCTCAATGATTACGCACATAATATACAACCACTAAGCCGTATCCGCCACCATAGAAGCAGGTCCCCAAGTGCAGGTACAGGCAAAGCTGAATTGTTAAATGCTGTGACAAATGAAAATCATAGAAATTAGATAACATCATATATTGTAATAAGTATATTCTCCAAGTAAGATTTTGGAGATGAATTTTGATATAGTACTATATATGTATGAGAGAGGTAAAAATGTTAAATATAATCTGGGGTGTCATGATAGTGGCGGGGATAGCTTTTGGGGCTGTTTCCGGGAATATGGAGGCAGTGGGAAATGGGATTATGGATAGCGCTAAGGAAGCAGTGTCTCTTGCCATAGCCATGATGGGAGTGGTGGCGCTTTGGTCGGGGCTTATGGAGATAGCTAAGGAGTCGGGAATTGTGGCGGGGGCTACAAGACTTTTACGACCGGTTATAAGATTTCTTTTTCCGAAGATACCGGAGAGTGATGAGTCTTTGGAGCATATTACGGTAAATGTTATATCAAATATATTCGGACTGGGGGCAGCAGCTACGCCTGCCGGACTAAAGGCGATGAAGGCGCTTGAGAGATTGGAGGAAAAGCGGGCAAATGACGGGGCATATGATAGAAAAGGCAGAAATACATATAAAAAACAACATACTGCCAGCAATGAAATGTGTACGTTTCTTGTTTTAAATATATCATCACTGCAACTTATACCTGTTAATATGATAGCCTACAGAAGCCAGTATGGAAGTGTAAATCCTATGGCAGTGGTGGGGCCGGCTATTATGGCCACCCTTATTTCCACGCTGGCTGCCGTTATATTTTCAAAGATAATGTGCAGGAAAAAATAATATGTTGTATTTAATTTTATATATGATTTCTGATACGTGTGATGAACATAAATAAATGGAAACTGTTTATTAATTTTAACTGAGTCATAAATGAGTAATATAAATCAGCTATAATAAATGAGATATAATAAATGTGCTATAGAAGAAAAACAGGTAGAAAAATTTAACAAAGTCTAGTATAATGATTTTATATTAAGAAAAAGTGAAACGAGGGTATAATATGACAAACAATTTAGAGAGAGGTGCAGGAGTACTTTTACATATCTCAAGTCTCCCGTCACCATACGGAATAGGTACTATGGGTAAGGCTGCTTATGAATTTGTGGATAATCTTAAAGCAGCAGGACAAAAATACTGGCAGGTGCTTCCTGTAGGACAGACCGGTTTTGGAGACAGTCCATACCAGTCATTTTCGGCATTTGCAGGAAATCCATACTTTGTGGACATTGAAAATCTTATAAGCGACGGCCTTATAGAACAGAAAGATGCAGACGGCATACTTTGGGGAAGATATGCAGAGTATGTGGAATATGACAAGGTATATGACGGCAGACAGAAGCTTTTAGGAAAGGCATATGATAACTGGAAAACCAAAAAAGAGCCTGAGTATGAGGAGTTTGTAAGAAAGAACTCATACTGGCTTGACGATTATGCCATGTATATGTCGTGCAGAGAGTATTTTGACCATCAGTCGTGGCTTCACTGGGATGAGGATATAAAAAATAAAAAGCCTGAGGCTGTGGAAAAGTATAATGATTTATTAAGTGATAAAATAGGCTACTGGAAATTTATTCAATACAGATTTTATTCAGAGTGGGATAAATTAAAGAAATATGCAAACAGTAACGGTATAAAGATAATAGGAGACATTCCTATTTATGTATCCCTTGACAGCAGTGATGTCTGGTCAAATCCTGAATTATTCCAGCTTGATGAGAATTTACAGCCAAAGGCTGTGGCAGGCTGCCCTCCTGATGCCTTTGCGGCAGAGGGACAGCGCTGGGGAAATCCGCTATACGCATGGGATGTAATGGAAAAGGATGATTTTGCATGGTGGAAAAAGAGGATTCAGGCATCGGCAGCATTATATGATGTTATACGTATTGACCATTTTATCGGTATAGTCAGATATTTCTCTATTCCTGTAGAGCTTGCCACAAAGGACGGTCACTATGAGAAAGGTCCGGGAGAAAAGCTTACGAAGGCTATAGACAGTGTACTTGGCGATGCAAAGATAATTGCTGAAGATTTAGGAGTAAAGTACGAGCCTGTTCAGGAACTTCTTGAAAAAACAGGCTATCCGGGTATGAAGGTTATGTTATTCGGCTTTGACGGAAATCCAAACAACGAGCATCTGCCGCATCAGGCTGTGAAAAACAGTATTATGTACATAGGAACACATGACAATGAAACGCTTAAGGGCTTTATAGACAATCAGCCGGAAAACGTGGTAGAAAGAATAAAGGAATATGTCAGTGCATCTGATGATAAGAGCATTTGCAGACAGATGATAAAATCAGCATATTTGTCAGTATCAAATATATGTATTATACAGATGCAGGACATTCTTGAAAAAAACAATTTTGCAAGAATGAATTTCCCATCCACCATAGGAGAAAACTGGAAGTGGAGGCTGCAACCGGGAGAGTTTACGGCTAAGAAGATTATGATGCTTAAAAAGCTGGCGGATATAAGTGGTAGATAATTAAGTGGTATAGGTAAAAAAATAAAGAGGCTGTCGTACTAAAAAATCTTACAGTATCAGGGACCCCTGTGTGAACTCTGATACTGTATAAGGTTTTCTTGGTGTGACAGCCTCTTTTCTAAAAGTTTTGTTTTCGCCCCCAGGCGTTCAAACATTACTTATCTGTTTTCGAATCTGTATAATTTTACAACAATAAAAAGCACTTTCCCCCAGCTCTTTCGTCTGAAAAAAAGTACTTTTGAGTGCGCGATCAGGGGTTCGAACCCTGGACACCCTGATTAAGAGTTTGTTTCTGTAGTATCAGGTTTGTCATTAACATTTTCTTCTTTAATGTATCCTAAAGTTTTAAGTATATCGTTAAATTGTGTAATGTAGTAACCTTCTGACATTTTAACCCTGAATAGTGTTACTCCGATTGTTTCAAATAACTTATTTTTGAAATTATCAGCTTTTATCTGGTCAGTATTATCTCTATGGCTGTTATCGTCAAGTTCTAAGCCTGCTAATATATGTAATTTGTTATCGCATAATATAAAGTCTATATGTCGTGATTTGATATATCCTCTATATTTAAGCTTGTTTTCTGTACCTTTTTTTATATCTACAATATCCTCAAGTCTTACTTTTGGACATATAAGTATATTGTATTTATCGCATAATGGTTTTATTGTCATGTAAAAAGAATATTCCGCTTTTGTCAGGATGTTTTTCTTTTCGTAAGGATATAATTCAGGTTCTTTTTTTGAATTATCAATATTTTCATTTTTGACTTTTTTATTTGCAGTCTTATTTCCTGTCATAAAGCTTAGAGCTGCAACAGCTACAGCAATAATAATTAGTATAATTGTTGTATCATTCATTTGGTCTGTGTCTCCTTATCCAATCTTTGAAGTTAATGATAAATTGTTATTATCTTTTTTTCGGTACTTGTCAAAAATTATGTCTACAATTTTCTTTTCATCTGGTTGAAGCTTTTTATATATTTGTTCAAGTTCACTTTCATTTTCGTTTTCAACACCTAGTAATTGATAAATTGAAATGTCTAAAAACTTACATATGTCGATTAAATATTCTGCTGGAGGAGTTGTTCCTCTTTTTTTCCATGCAGTTATTTGGCCTGTTGATAAACCAAGAAATTCTGCAAATGCACTTTGTTTCAAGTTTTTTTCTTCTAAAATAGAGAAAATCCTTTCATTTATTCCCATAAAACTCCTTTCTGCAAACTTACATTTGTATAAAAAATATGTTGACAAACTTACAAATGTAAGTTATACTGATTTCGTGATAAGTATTAAGTAACTATTAAATTAAGTTAACTTTTAGTATAACACATAATTGTTGGATTTACTAGGGTTACAAAATCTTTTTTGAATTTTATTCAAAAACCTTCTCCCAGGGGTCAAAAGACCCCCTCCCATGTGGAGCAAATCCGGTTGGTGCCGCTTCCGGTCATAGTAACAGGCAGAAAGGAAATAAATATGGCTGATATACTAAATCAAATAGAAATTAAAGCAAGAAATAAAGCAGAAAATTTTTTAATAGATTTTCTGAATAATGATTATGATTTATTGACTACATATGTAGATATTTTAAATGAATACGAAAAGTTACAATCAAAAGGAATAAGTGGTCAAGACTTCGAAAACTATTATTTTCAAAATGCATATTTAGATCACATATTAAGTCGATTACGATTATTTATTGCGAGACAGTATTTGAGAGATAATGGATATGAAAATCAATTTAAAGGTCATATTTCACAATGGATAAAGTTATGAGAGAATTAAAACTTTTACATTTTACCCTTAAGATTACAGCCAGAAAGGATATAGAAATATATGAAGGTAAAAGAATTAATTCAAGAATTAATGAATTGTAATCAGGATGCAGATGTTGTTATTGATATGATAGATAGAAAATATTCCTGCTTTGAATTTCTTGTAGATAAAGCAAATCATGAATTTGTATACCTTGTCGATGATAACTTTAAAGATATACAAGATTAAATAATAGGGGTTTAGAAAAACTGGATTTATTTCAGCAGGTAAAAAGGATGATTTGGTTGCATCCTTTTCCCCTATATGTCGAAACTACCTTTGGGTAGTCGGTGGTTGGTGGCGCTTTCACCCTGAAGATGACAGCCAGAAAGGAAAAGAAAAATGGAACAGGAAATTATTATTTTAAGCGCAGATTATTACAATATGCAACTTGAGGATGGTTCTCACAGAGAGGGCACATCAATTAATTATGTATCTGGTATCGAACCTATAGTAAACGAGACTGGAAGAAGCTACGGATATAAGCCTGTAAAGGAATCAATGCCGGCAGAGTTTATAAATGAAATAGCTGCAGTCGGAGGATGTCCTGTAAAAGCAAAAGCTACATTTGTCATAAGAATGTCAGGCGGTAAGCAGGTATTAAAAATATCAAGTTGTAAATTCCAAAATTCTACCAAATAGGAGGGAGTATGGACACTACACAGGTTTTACTTTGTATGATAATCGGAAGAATTATTTCACAAATATTGATGGGAGTAGTGAAATTATAATGAGTTTTTCGGAAGCATGTCAATGTATACTTATTTCAACTGTATTCTGGTTATCATTAGAATTTGTAGTATATGGCATAAGGAGCGTAGTAAAGTTCTTTAAGACCATAACAAATTGAAATAAAGCTTATGCTTTATAAATAAATAAGGAGGTCAATAATATGAAAGAGAAATTATTGAGTTTAAAAGGAAAGGTTTCAAAGAAACTGTTATGTCTGACAATGTCAGCAATGCTTGTAATTGGAGGAGCAATGTCAGCTTTTGCCGAAGAAACTACAGTTAACACAGCGGATATATTATCAGCTGGTATCAATGATATGAAGACTGATATTCTCGGCTATGTTGCAATAATTCTTCCGGTAGCACTTGGAATTGTAGGTATCTTCTTTGGTATAAAGAAGGCTATAGCGTTCTTCAAGTCAACAGCAAAATAAGCGGTTTTTTTATGAAGGGCAGTACATTAATATTGTGCTGCCCTATTTTTATAGAAGGGAGTAAGGAAAGATGCAGGTTATAAATAAATCAATGAAAAGAATATTATGTTGTGTCATGGTTGTTATTATGACTGTAACTATTATATATAATGATTATGAAGAAGCTGAAGCTACAGGTGTAGAGGAAGTTTTTCTTATAGATGCATTATTATCTTTTGTTGCCAGTATGGCATTAGAGAAGTCAGGAATTGTTCCTGAAGCTTCTGAAATTTTATCCGGATTTATTGAAGGTGATACTATAAATGGTGAAGAAGTGCATTCATCTATAAAAAACCTTATTGAAAAGGTGAATTCAGGAGCTTCTGTTACTGATGAAGAAATGGAAATGTATAACGTATGGGTTGAGGGAGTTCAGGAATTCTATCTTGACCTTATAAAAGATATGAATAAGACTGGCGCTGTGGATGAGGGAAGTGCTTTGTCATATATTACAAAGCTGTTTGATTATGAATATGTTAGTGACAGTGATATTAAGGAGGCTTTTCAACAGTATTGTGTTTTAAGTGAAACTGTTCAGGCTGCAGGTGATGTCGCCAGCTTTGCAGTAAATTCAGGATGTATAGGTATTACAAATAAGCTTGCTAATATAATGGGAGATGACCTTTCTTATGCTATTGATGTATATATGGAAAAAAAGAAGAATTCTACGGGTGAGTCTTATTCTAAAGAATTTGACCATTCTTCTATAGAATTTTGCACAAATTTAATAAATAGAGATTTGCCTTCTGTTGACAGTGAATTTATTCAGTTTATATCTTCTTTGGAATGTCCTTATATTGTTTACTCGCCTAATAGTACAGCAAATCCATATGCTCCAACATATTATGTTTATTATAGATCTTATGGTAATGAGATAAAAGTTAGTTATCAAGCTTCAAATAACGCTATTTATGGAACTTTTTATGATGAAGGTTCTTCTACGTCAAAAAAATGTGATTATTCTGTATTTAAAGCTGATGGTTCTTTTTTAAGATCATCTACAGGTAATACTGATGTAGCTTTTTATGTTGGAGGAACATCATATAATACTTATGATGTTTTATTTTGGAATAAATGTAATTTTGCTAATACATTGTTGAATTTACTTGGTGTTACTTATCTCCCAGAGAGTCATCTATATTCTTTAGATTATACTTCATCGCCCTCTGCAGATATTCCAATAGACAATCTATATGAGGGTGTAGATGTTCCAAGTCAGCCAATAGATGATGCAGCTGCAGATGATGAAGTAATCTATTATCCTATAGGTGGTATAAATGATTTAGCAGATGAAGTTGCAGCTTTAAGAGTTGCTATAGATAATTTAGAAACAGAAGGAAAAACATATGATGAGGTGGCTGCAGAAATAGAAAAAGCTATAGAGAATGTTAAGGAAAAATCAGAAAGTAAGGTAGAATCTGATGTTAAAAATAATATCAACAATTCTTTATCGTTAAACTATTTGGATTCTCCTGGCCTTAATGATAAATTTCCATTCTGCATCCCATTCGATTTATATAATTTAATCAAAGCGTTGGATGCGGAGCCTGTTGCTCCGAAGTTCACCATACCAATTATAAAAAATGAAAAGTATGGTTGGGATTATAGCATTACTGTAGACTGGTCAGATTTCAATGTGGTAGCTGAAATATGCAGAGGGGTAGAGGTATTTTGCTTTATCTTCTTTCTTATAATGAAAACAAGGTCACTTATAAGGGGGTAATATAAATGATAGAAACAATAATAGAATTTATAAACCAGTTTTTAGGAACAATATTAT
>CAMENQ010000080.1 GCA_945928585.1 uncultured Roseburia sp.
TATATTGATAAATTACTAACAGCTCCTCCAGCGTTAGAATTATTATATATCCATATGGCACCCGGGTACTGTATAAAATTTTCTTAGTGCTACAGCGTATATATATTAATGATTTTTATTCGTATTTCTTACCCCACAGGCATATTCCCTTGTCATCTTTGCCTGTAATGGCAAGTGTTGGCTTCCAAAGCTCATAATCCCAACATGGAATAACCTTATAAGTCTCTGTAGTCTTAGCATATGTAAGTGAGATTGTATATTCATCAATCATTTCCCATTTTGCTCTTATGGAAACACCCATTGATGCAGTGAAATCAGGTCTTAGCTCCATAGTAATGGAGGTCTGTACACCCTGAGGTACAGTAGGAGTAAGCCGTATACGCTCATACTTTCCAATGATATCTTCCTGCTTAAGAGGCTGCAGCTTTTCGCCTGAATAAATCTCCGGTGAAGCCAAAGGCCATCCGTCATCTGACCATAAAATTTTACGGACATGCATAGTGGAAATGTTTCCACGTTTAAATTCTTTAGGTCTTATGTGATGAACAAGATACCATTCGCCGTCAAAGTCTCTTAATACGGAATTATGTCCCGGCGCCATATATTCTGTGCCCTCGTGGAAACCATATCCACAGGCAACCATATATCCAAGAGTATTGTCAAAGTCCTGAAGGTCAGTCATATCCCTGCCGTTATGGTCAAGATATGGGCCTGTAACGGATTTGCTTCTGCCGACTCTTATATTGTAGTCACTATTTAGTGAACCATAAGAAACAAAGAGATAATAGTATTTTGTATCGGGATTGTAGATGATGTATGGTCCTTCTATGGCACCGTCACACCAAAGAGGGCGGCGGGCAATACATAAGCCTAAGCCTTCTTCACCGGCAAGTCCTGTTTCTTTATCAAGCTTAAGGAGTCTTATGCCACCCCAGAATGAGCCATATACCATATATTGCTGCCCTGTTTTGTTATCCTCGATTATATTTGCATCTATTGCATTAACAGTACTGGTTTTATCAGTTTTTACGACTATGCCCCTTGGTATAAACGGGCCTTCCGCATTATCGGAAACAGCCAGAAAAATACATGACTGTTGCACGCCAAAGGAAGAATTTGAACAGTATAATCTGTATTCATCACCGACTTTTACTATATCAGGAGCCCATATGTTCTGGGTACCTACGTGAGCAAATGCTTCATCAGGTACCTTGTCAACGACTTTGCCCATACGCTCCCAGTTTATAAGGTCTTTTGAACGGAGTGCATCTGCACCTGTGCCGTAAACATAGTAATTGTCACTGACAGGATCATGATAAATGGCAGGGTCATGTGTAAACCAAAGTGAGTCAGGCGTCAAATCAGGATGCTTCCCCTTTTCAAGAACAGGTCTTTCGGCAGGATGCTTCGGCTCCTGTGGAAATATTATATTTTCATACATATATAGTTTCCTCCATAAGTTTTATAATAATTTTTTTATTTTTAAACAAAAATACAAATAATTATTAATATAATACCATAAATGCTGGATTTTGTCGACTATTTATGGTATAATTATATAAATTATGGGTATAATTTTGCCTTGCTGTAAGCAGGTGATGTTTTTCGCAGGGTTAAGCTATGAAAATATACAAAATAGGAGGTATGTCGTATGTCTACACCACATAACAGTGCTGAAACAGGAATGATAGCCGAAACGGTTCTTATGCCGGGAGATCCTTTGAGAGCAAAATTTATTGCTGAAACTTTTCTTACGGAAGTAACTTGCTTTAACAAGGTCAGGAATATGTATGGCTATACAGGCTTTTATAATGGGAAAAAGGTATCAGTGATGGGTTCAGGTATGGGTATGCCATCTATAGGTATATATTCATATGAGCTGTATACAAAGTATGATGTGAAAAATATTATCCGTATAGGCTCAGCAGGTTCATATTGTGAAAAGGCAAAGGTATATGATGTGATTTTGGCAACAGAGAGCTATTCTGAATCATCATATGCCAGAACACAGAATGGATATGATAAGGATAAAACATATCCGTCAGAGGAGCTTAACGATAAATTAAGAGAAAGTGCCGGAAAGCTTAACATTCCTCTTATAGAGGGATGCATTCATTCTTCGGATGTTTTTTACAGAGAAGGAGACGGAAGCTATTTTAAGGAGCTTTACGGGGATAAGGGATGTCTTGCAGTGGAGATGGAAAGCTTTGCATTATTTCACAATGCAGCCGTATGCAGGAAAAATGCTGCATGCCTTGTGACCATATCCGACTCATTTGTATCGGGAGTTGAAACTACTGCTGAGGAGCGGCAGAAATCCTTTACTGATATGATAAAGATAGCATTAAACAGTATTTAATTATAAAATAAGTCATAATTATTATATTTTTTGCATATATTAAAGCGGAATGCTTTTAAGAGGTATCGGATGAGTATAAGAGAACAGTTGGAAGAAAATGAATACAGGATTTTAAGTCCCTATGCAGCCCACAGCCGTGAGACAATGGGCAGGGACAGGGAGGAAACTCTTTGTGATATGAGGACAGAGTACCAGAGGGACAGAGACCGTATTATTCATTGTAAGTCTTTCAGACGGCTTAAGCATAAGACACAGGTATTTCTTGCACCGGAGGGAGACCATTACAGAACGAGACTTACCCACACTCTTGAGGTATCACAGATTGCCAGAAGTATATCCAGGGCGCTTATGTTAAATGAGGATTTGACAGAGGCCATAGCCTTAGGTCATGACCTTGGACATACACCTTTTGGCCATGCGGGAGAAAGAGCATTAAATGAAGTATGCAGTTTCGGTTTTGCACATTACAGACAAAGTGTGCGTATAGTGGAAAAACTTGAAAAGGATGGAAAGGGTCTTAATCTTACAAAAGAAGTAAGAGACGGCATATTAAATCATAGAACAAGCGGGCATCCGTCCACACTTGAGGGAAAGGTAGTAAGGCTGTCAGATAAGATTGCCTATATAAACCATGATATAGATGATGCCATACGGGCAGGCATACTTAGCGAGGAGCATATTCCAAAGAAATTTCGGAATATACTTGGAGAAAACACAAAGGCGAGACTGAATACACTTATTCATGATATTGTACAAAATAGTCAGGGTAAGGATGAAATTATAATGTCTGATGAAGTAGGAACGGCTATGCAGGAGCTGCGCTCATTTATGTTTGAGTCTGTATACAAAAACCCTGTTGCAAAGGGACAGGAGAAAAAAGCGGAAAATATGCTTAAGGAGCTGTACAGCTACTATCTTGTTCATCAGGACAGTATGTCTGATGAATATACATACTACATACATGAGCTTGGTGAGGAACCGGAGAGAGTGGTATGTGATTATATTGCAGGCATGAGTGACCAGTATTCGGTTATGAAGTTTGAGGAACTTTTTGTTCCCACATTTTGGAAGGAAAGACAATAAATGTATTATTCAGATGATTTAATAGAGGAAGTAAGATCGTCAAATGATGTGGTGGATGTTATATCTTCATATGTAAGACTGACAAAGAAGGGAAGCTCCTATTTTGGACTTTGTCCATTTCATAATGAAAAGTCACCTTCATTTTCCGTATCGCCGGGCAAGCAGATGTATTACTGCTTTGGATGCGGTGAGGGAGGAAATGTAATTTCCTTTATTATGAAATACGAAAATTACACATTTAAAGAGGCACTTAGTTTTCTTGCTGACAGGGCAGGCATTAAGCTGCCTGAGGTGGATGCTACGCCTGAGGAGAAAAAAAAGGCAGGATTAAAATCAGTACTTCTGGATATAAATAAAGAGGCTGCCCTTTATTTTTACAAGCTTTTAAAAAGTGAAAAAGGGCAGCGTGGTTATGAATATCTGAAAGGCAGAGGCTTAAGTGATGACACCATAAAAGGCTTTGGATTAGGATATTCATCTAATTATAAGGACGATTTATACCGCTATATGAGAAGTAAGGGTTATAATGACGATATTTTAAAGGAAACGGGATTATTTACATTTAGCGAGCGTGGTGTATTTGATAAATTTAACAATCGTGTTATGTTTCCTATTATGGATGTGAACAGCCGTGTTATTGGCTTTGGAGGCAGAGTAATGGGAGATGGGGAACCCAAATACTTAAATTCACCGGAAACTCTTATTTTTGATAAAGGAAAAAATCTGTACGGAATGAACATAGCCAGAACCTCAAAAAAGGGAAATATTCTCATATGCGAGGGTTATATGGATGTTATATCACTGCATCAGGCAGGCTTCAATAATGCAGTTGCATCTTTAGGAACGGCTCTTACACCGAGACAGGCATCACTTATAAAAAGATATTCGGATAATGTTTATCTTACCTATGACAGTGATGGTGCAGGAGTTAAGGCAGCACTCAGGGCCATACCTATTTTTAAGGAGGCAGGATGTAATCTTAAGGTAATTAATATGAGGCCGTACAAGGACCCGGATGAATTTATTAAAAACCTGGGAGCGGAAGCATATGAGGAGAGAATACAAAAAGCAAGAAACAGCTTTCTATATGAGATAGACAGGATGAAAGAAAATGCAGATATGGACAGTCCGGATGGAAAAGCTGCATTTTATATGGATGTGGCAAGAAAGCTGTTATCCTTTAATGATGAATTGGAGAGGAACGTATATATAGATTCAGTAAGCAGTGAGTTTTTTATACCAAAGGAAGCACTTGAGCAGTCAGTAAAACAACAGGCACTTACTTATAAAGGCGAACCTTCTGCAAAGAAATATACGGAATTTGAAGAAAAAAAGCATGAGAAAAAAACGACAGAGGAAAAAATAAATGATGGTGTTAAAACATCACAGAGGCTTATTTTAACATGGCTTATAGAAGAGCCGGACATTTATGGAAAAATAAAGGGAATCATTGGGGCAGATGATTTTGATGATGAGATATATCACAAGGTGGCACAGATGATATTTGAACAGCTTGCAAATGGTGAGAAACCTACACCGGCAAAGGCAGTTAATTCCTTTATGGATGAGGAGGAACATAAGGTAGTTGCTTCACTGTTTAACACACAGCTGGCAGAAAAAAATCTTGATAAGGCACAAAAGGAGAAGGCGATTACAGACACGGTAAGAAAAGTCAAGGATTACAGTCTGACAAAGGCTATGAATGCAACGGAAGACGGTAATGAAATGCAAAAACTCATGATGGAGCAAAGTGCATTAAAAAATCTTGTAATACATTTATAAATGTAGAAATATACGGAAATAGATACATGTTTGGAAGTTTTTAGGGAGGACACAGCAATGGAAGATAATAAAAAGTATTTGGAGATAGGTTTGGAAAAGCTATTAAAGGATGCCGTAAAGAACAAAAATGAAATAGAGTATGACCATATAAAGGATTATTTCACTGAAAGCCTTGATGATGAAGCATACGAAACCATTTTGGATGAGCTGGCAAAAAATAATATTGACGTTCTTACTATACCTGAAAATGAAATAGAGGATATAGATGACGTAAAGGATGAACCGATTCTTCTTGAGGAAATGGATGAGGAGCAGGCTATGCAGGAGCTGGCAGAAATCGAGGAGGAGGTTATAGACCTTGAAAATATAGACCTGTCTGTACCGGAGGGAGTAAGCGTAGATGATCCTGTACGTATGTATTTAAAGGAAATCGGAAAGGTTCCGCTTCTTACAATGGAAGAGGAAGTGGAGCTGGCAAAGAGAATAGATGAAGGTGATGAAGAGGCAAAGGACAGGCTTGTAGAAGCAAATTTAAGACTTGTTGTAAGTATAGCAAAACGGTATGCAGGGCGCGGTATGCAGTTTCTTGATCTTATTCAGGAGGGAAATCTTGGACTAATAAAGGCAGCAGAAAAATTTGATTACCGTAAGGGTTATAAGTTCAGCACGTATGCTACATGGTGGATAAGGCAGTCAATTACACGTTCTATTGCAGATCAGGCAAGAACCATAAGGATTCCTGTTCATATGGTGGAAACTATCAACAGACTTATAAGAACATCAAGACAGCTTCTGCAGGAACTGGGAAGAGAACCTTTGCCGGAGGAGATAGCTGAAAGATTAAAGATGCCGGTTGAAAAGGTCAGAGAAATAATGAAGATGGCACAGGAGCCTGTATCCTTAGAGACGCCTATAGGTGAGGAGGAGGACAGTCATCTTGGTGATTTCTTAAAGGATGACAAGACTGCCACACCTGTGGATGCAGCTTCATATATGCTGCTTAGGGAGCAACTTGGCGAGGTTATGAATTCTTTGACGGAGAGAGAAAAGCAGGTACTTATTTTAAGATTCGGACTTGCAGACGGAAAAGCAAGAACACTGGAAGAAGTAGGAAAGGTATTCAATGTTACCAGAGAAAGAATACGACAGATAGAGGCAAAGGCTCTCAGAAAGCTGAGACACCCTAGCCGCAGCAAGAAACTTAAGGATTATTTGGAGGAATAGAAAAATGCAGTTGTCTGACAGATTAAGACTTGTAGCTGAATTTGTGACTGAAGGCTATGCAGTGGCAGATATAGGTACAGACCATGGATATATCCCCATATGGCTTGTGGAAAATGGCAGAATACCTAAAGCTTATGCCATGGATATAGGAAAGGGACCTTTGGAGAGAGCAAAGGAGCATATAAGACTATACGGATATGAGCACAAAATAGAGACAAGACTTTCTGACGGACTTAAAGAGCTTAAGGAAAATGAAACAGACAGCGTAATTATAGCAGGTATGGGAGGAGCACTTATTGTAAATATACTTAAAGAAGGGAAAAAGGTGCTTGAAACGGTAAAGGAGCTTATACTTTCACCACATACAGAAATACATCTTGTACGCCATTATCTTATAGAAAACGGATATGATATAGTGAGAGAGCAGATGGTGTATGATATGGGAAAATACTATACGGTTATTAAGGCTGTTCATACAGAGGATAAAAGCATCAGACAGATATATGACTGTGATGAATATAATTACATATACGGCAGACTGCTGATAAAAGAGAAAAGTGATGTTTTTATGGATTTTATAGGGAGTGAAAGAAAAAAAACATCAGTTATTCTTGAAAATCTTGAAAAAAGTCAGGGAGCCGTTGAAAAAAAGCAGCAGCTAAAGGAAAAAATGGAATATTTAAAAAGGCTGGAGGAAAACTTATAATGGAAATGTTAAATGTAAATATAGAAGGAAAGGAAAAAAAATACGAAAAGGGTACATTGCTGGAAACCATAGCCAGGGAATATCAGGCAGATTATAAGTCGGATATAGTGCTGGCAGTAGTCAATGGAAAGCTTTCAGAGCTTACAAAAAAGCTTAAAGAGGAGTGCACCGTAAAATTTATTGGAACGGATACAGTGTGTGGTATAGAAACATATCGCAGAAGCGTGGTGCTGCTAATGATAAAGTCCTTTTATGATGTATGTGGAGAAGATAATATAGAAAAGCTTTTGGTAGATTATTCCCTGAGTAAAGGTTATTACTGCGAGCTTTACGGAAAAACAAGAATAAGCGGAGAACTTTTGCAGAAGGTAAAGGAGCATATGCAAAAGCTTGTAGAACAGGATATTCCCATAACAAAGGAGACAATAAGCACAAGAGAAGCAGTTGAGCATTTTAGAAAGCATAAGATGTATGACAAAGAAAAACTCTTTAAATTTAGAAGAGGTTCAAATGTAAATGTATACAAAATAAATCATTTTGAAGACTATTATTACGGATATATGGTGCCAAGTACAGGCTACTTAAAGTATTTCGATTTATATGCCTATGACGAAGGCTTTGTATTGCAGCTTCCTGTAAAGGAAAATCCATCATCAGTGCCTGATTTCAAGCCTCAGCACAAAGTGTTTAACGTGCTTAAGGAGGCTAGTGCATGGGGAAGGATGATGGATATTGAAACGGTAGGTGCATTAAATGAGCAGATAGCAAAGGGAAAAATTAAAGACATTATATTGGTGCAGGAAGCATTGCAGGAAATGAAAATAGCACGTCTTGCATCAGAAATACTAAACAGAAAAAATACTAAATTTGTTATGATAGCCGGTCCGTCCTCATCAGGAAAGACTACATTTGCCAAGAGACTATCCATACAGCTTACAGCTCATGGAATGAAACCACACACAATAAGTGTGGATGATTACTTCCTTAACAGAAGTGAGACACCGAGAGATGAAAATGGAGATTATAATTATGAAATATTAGAGGCTCTTGATGTAAAGCAGTTTAATGAGGATATGACAAAGCTTATGAATGGGGAAGAGGTTGAAATTCCCGAATTTAATTTCCATACAGGAAAGAGAGAATATAATGGAAAAAAGCTTAAACTGGGTAAAGAGGATATACTTATTATAGAAGGGATACATTGTCTTAACGATAAGCTTTCATACTCGCTGCCAAAGGAAAGCAAATTTAAAATTTATATAAGTGCACTGACACAGCTGAATGTAGATGAGCACAACAGAATAGCAACAACGGACGGAAGGCTTATACGAAGAATGGTAAGGGATGCAAGAGACCGTTCTACAACAGCAGAGGAAACCATAGCAAGATGGGCTTCAGTAAGAAAAGGAGAAGAAAACTGCATATTCCCATATCAGGAGGAAGCAGATGCAATGTTTAATTCAGCCCTTATATATGAACTGGGCGTCTTAAAACAGTTTGCAGAGCCGTTACTGTTTAACGTGTCACCTGAAAGCCCACAGTATCACGAAGCAAAAAGACTTCTTAAATTCCTGGATTACTTCCTGACGGTAAACAGTGAACTGATACCGGCAAATTCTTTAATCAGGGAATTTATTGGTGGAAGTATCTTTTATTAAAAATTAAAAAGGAAAATCCTAAAGCAACAGCATAAAAAATAGGCTTCGCCTATTTTTTATATAATAGGAAATTCCTAAAGCAACAGCATGAAATTAAGAAACTAAAAATTCGCGAATGCGAATTTATAAGTGCCGCTGCCGGGCGGCACTTTTTTATTTAATTCGTCCATACTTTTCTTCGCAGTACTTACATCTGTATACCTGCTTTTCTTCATCAGTAAGTATAAACACCTGCTTAAGCTCCTGTTCAATAGATGTAATACAGCGTGGATTTTTGCATTTTAATACATTGTAAACAACCTTTGGCAAAGTAAGCTTTTTCTTATCTACGATTTCACCATTGTGAATAATATTTA
>CAMENQ010000081.1 GCA_945928585.1 uncultured Roseburia sp.
TCAACCATGGTTGAACCTTAGGAGGCGCTTGTTATATCCATTTAACTATGAGAACGAATGCCGTATTTTCGGGCTTTTCAGCCTCTTTGGTATCGGCAACCATATTTATGAATCCAATCACTCTCGTGATGAATTACCTCTATTTCTTATTCTGACATCACAGGCGCCATTGCTGGAATCGAACTCCAAGTTTATCCCTTTTTCTTTCCAACGGGTCCAACCATGGTTGAACCTTAGGAGGCGCTTGTTATATCCATTTAACTATGAGAACAAATGATGCATTTTAGGCTTTTCAGCCTCTTTTGCATTAGAAACATAGTAAAAGCAACCTTTTCCGGCTGCTTTTACGCGTACATAAGTGTACCACATTCTAATCCTTAAGTCAAGATGATGAAAATATACTTACGTTAAGTTTTTAAATTATGTTTTATTTAAATACTTTTATTACATTTTACAGATTATTAATCTGCTCAAACTTGCTCTTTAATCCTTCCGCCACTTCACTTATCATAGTGGCAGATGCAGCGATTTCCTCAGTACTTGCTGCCAGTGTGCTGATTCGGTCATTAACGGAATCAACTATTTGAATAAGATTATCTGACTCTTCATTTAAGCTGTTCATGGCTTCTACTATTTCATTTTTGTTTTCATTGCTTTCGGCTGCCGTAACTCTGCTTGTTTCACTCAAATCCTTTATCTCTGTGGCAACAACTGCAAAGCCCTTACCTACTTCACCTGCTCTTGCAGCTTCAATAGATGCATTGAGAGATAACAGGTTTGTCTGACTTGCCACTTCGGTTATACTGTTATTATTTTCTCCAAGCTTTACCAACAGCTGATTTATTTTTGCAAATGATGATTTCATTTCATCACAGAAATTCATTACATCTGCCATAGCTGCGCTTATGTTGCTGCTTTCCTCTGCATTGCTTGAATTACCTGAAACCATTTCCTCTATAGATAAATTCAATGCAGCAAAATCATTATTTGCATCACTCACCATTTCAGCTATAATTTTGTTCTTTTCTACAGCCTTTTGACTCTGCTCTTCTATATCATGTGACATTGCCTCAATACGTTCCTTTTCAGCCTCTGCAAGGTCCTTTATGTAATGAACGCAGCTGTTTTTATTATTACAGCCATTGTAGATAGCCGTAGCCATAGCCGAGCATGTTTCATAGCCGCATGCACTGCAGTTAATTTTTCTTTTGATTTCAGTATTCTTATCCATACTTTCAAAAATATTTTCAAGCTCGTTTTCTTCCGGAATCTGTATATGGTTATCTTTAGACTTGTCTGTATAGTTACGCATAAAATCTTTTATGTCAAGCTTTGCAAACTGCTTATTGAGATTTTTAAGGCGCTTTGCAGGTGAAGAATTTCCTGACCATGCACTTCCCGGATGTCTTTTCTTGCTTGCTTCCTTTATTTTCTGCAGTTCATACAAAATATCATCGCTCTTTGTCTTTTCTTCCTCTACACCTGTTCCATAGAGACATCCCTGTGCACAGTTCAACGCATCTACCATAAACGGCAGTTTCTTATTTTCTGCCACTCTTTTCTTATAATCCTCAAGGAAATGATATGCATGCTTTTCTCCCTCTATCTGGCGTATAAAAACATCCTCTCCACAGAACCAGTATACATTTTCCTTTAATCCCCCCGGCATAGGATAAATTGAACCTAAGCCATATTCAATCTCATTTTCTGCAGGCTCAGCCATAATATTGTGGCTTTTTGCATATTTTATAAGATGGTCAAAGGTAACATTATAGCTAATATAGCCGTAATTATTTGGGTCACTTATCTCGTCCTTTTTTGCTATACACGGACTGATAAATGCAAGCTTATCAGGCAGTTTCAAATATTTCTTTGCATATACCGCCGCACACATCATCGGACTGTGGACAGGCACAAGCTTTGGAATAAGCTCAGGAATATAATGCTCAATATAATTTACAATAGCAGGACATGGCTGGGAAATACCGCCTGTAAAATTATGCTCCGTAATATATTTTATGTATCCCCATGTAGTTATATCTGCGCCAAAGCTTACACTTATTATTCTGTTTACACCTTTTTTCTTCATACCCCCAAGAATTCTTTTGTATTCACCGGGATAATTTGCTGCAAAGGCAGGTGCCCAAAGCACCGAAATACGTTCTCCCTTTTCAAGGTCTGCAAAAAATCTCTCTGTATCATCCCTGAATTCTCTTGCTCCATGTTCGCAGGCATCAAAGCATGCACCGCAGGCAACGCACTTATCTCCGTCTACCTCTATACGCTGGCCACCGTCTCTTTCCACTGCAACATTTGCCGTTATAACCGGACAGGTAGAAATACATTTGTTGCATCCAATACAATTTTCATTTGTAAATACTAATCCTGTTTGTTCTTTCATATACATTTTCCTCTCGTTTAATTATTTTATAACATTCATTTTTTCCCCACCAATAAGACTGATATCTTCCTCGTTGTGGGTAAAAATAATAATTGCCTTATCCTCTGTTCTCTTTCTTATAACCTCTGCTGCCTTCATACGATTATCTTCATCGACCGAAGCAAAGGGTTCATCCATAATGAGAACATCAAAATCCCTTGCCAGCGCCCTTATAATACTGCACCTTCGTTTCATTCCCAGACTGTAGAATGCCACCGGCTTATTTAACTTTTCTTCATTAAAAAGCTTTGACTGCAAATATGTAATATCTTCTGTTTTGGCTCCTGTTATGCGCATATTTGTATACATATCTGACTCCTCGCAAAGCAGTGGTTCCTGAAATACTGCACCTATACGTCCATTAACACAGACAGATCCTTTATCCGGATTTTCCAATCCTAAAATAATGCGAAACAATGTAGTTTTTCCTGCTCCGGAGTGTGCCATTATTCCTATCTTCTGCCCTTTTTTAAGTTCCATGCTTAAATCAGATAAAACCACCTTTTCCCCATACCTTTTACTTATATTGTCAAGTCTTACAATAAATTCGTCTGTTTCCCCTTTATCTCCCATTCTGTTTTTACTTCTTTTATTTTTCTTACAACCAAAACTAATATATGGAATATGTACCTTTATCAAAAAATCCGTAAAAAATACTAATAATTTTTCAGTTATAAATGCTGCTGCCACTATAATAAATGTCCATGCAAAAAGCTCATCTGTTGCCAGATATATTTTAGCCATATAAAGCTTCTCTCCAAAGGAATTATCCGGAAGACCTATAATTTCCGCCGCAACTCCCGCCTTTATACACATTCCTGCTGCCAGCTTCATTCCTCCAGTTATATACCCCTTTACTGATGGTCTGTATATGTAACATATTTTATTCCACAGTGAGATTTCAAATATATCGGCCATCTCTAATAATTTTTTATCTGTACCCTTCATTCCCTCTAATATATTTGTATATATAATCGGAAATGAAATAAGAAAGCTTATCCATACTGACAGATTCCCTGAGCCCTGCCATATTAACAGCAATACTACGACAGAGGCTACAGGAATAGACTTCACTGCCAGCACAAGAGGCTTAAGAAGCCTTTCAAAGAAATTAATTCTATACGAAATAATGCCGGGTATAACTCCCGCCAGAACTGCCCACAGAAGTCCCAGCATTATTCTGCCCATTGAGGCTGCAAGAACCGGAAAAAGTTCTCCTGATTTAATTATATTTCCAACCATCTTAAATGTGTCTAGCGGAGTCACTGCCAATATGTTATTATCTACCAGCGATGCTGCCACATGCCACACTAATAACCAAAATATAACAATCAAAGTATTTTGTAAATATTTCACATTTTGCTCCTTAGTCTGTATAATAGAAATCCTCTGACGGCAGCTTTCCTCCTACTGATTCCGGAGATTTGTCAAACAGCACCTTGAGGTATCCTGATAAATCCTCCTTCATCTCATCTCCCGTGATACAGACTATATTACACTTAGGAATAGCCTGCTTTGCAACAGGTGCCTTGGCTATAATTCCTAATTCCACTACATAATCTGCCGTCTCATCAGGATTTGTTTCTGTAAATTCCGTACTTGCCTTATGTTCCTTAATAAATTCCTCTACAAGCTCAGGATATTTCTCCACAAATTCCTGTCTGGCAATAGTAACTCCTGTTACAAGCTTTCCGCCTGATTCACCCTGTACCTTCTGCCATTCCTCAGTCATATCTAATACCACCGAAAGCTTTTCATTCTGTGTACATGCCACCGTTACAAAAGGCTGAGGCAGAAGACCTACTGCATCCGGCTTTTCACTAAGGATAGCTGCTACCTCCGTGGCTTCTGACTTATATTCCAATGTTACCTCATTTACAGCTATTCCGTTTTCTTCCAGCAGATATTGCAAAACATAGTCCGGTGTAGTTCCTTTTCCGGTAAGATAAATTGTCTTTCCCTTAAGGTCAGTCATGGACGAAATACCATCTGCGCCCGTAACCATATAAAGAACGCCTAATGTGTTTATATCAAGCACTCTCACCTTCCCATCCGTTTTATTGTATAAAATACTTGCAACATTTGCAGGAACAAGTGCTATGTCGAGATTTCCCTGAACAAATTCCGCTGTCAGTTCATCGGCTGCTGCCGCCACCAAAAAATCATCATACTTAATATCTGCATTTCCTTTTTCTGCCTCATTCATTAAAGACACAAGTCCTATTGATGTAGGCCCTTTTAAAGAACCGACTCTTATCTTTACGTCTGAATTATCCGCAAGCTGACCGGTACTTTCTTTTTCTGTGGCCTTACCTGTCTCCTTCTCCTTATCAGCTTTACATCCAAATACCATAAATGTCATAGCAAAAACTATGAAAAGACTTAATACTCTCTTTAAATACTTTCCGTTTTTTTTCATTATCATATGTTCCTTTATTCGCAAAATCCTTTCAGCTTACTGATTTAATATGGGCATGCCGTTTTCATCCCATTTTACATATCTGACTCTTGCACTTCTGCATGGGTCGTACAGTGGGTCTTCATTACCATAGCCGCACTCACCCTTATAGCATTTTTCATCTCTTGAATGATATACAAATACCCATTCGCCATTTTCATCCTGTACAAATGAATTATGTCCCGGGCCATATTCACCTATTAAATCTTCTGATGTAAGAAGCGGTTTGTCAAGCTTTGTCCATGAGTTAATATCAAGAAGGTCTGCCGTCACATCTGCATACATAAGTCCGATACAATACTCGGGACCAGTAGCTGATGCAGAAAATGCAACAAATATTTTTCCATCATGTATCATGGCTGCAGGACCTTCATTTACAGGAATTGAAACCTTCTCCCAGTAATATTCAGGCTTTGTAAGAAGCATGGAATCACTTATAAGCTTCCATGGCTCATCAGGATTTATCTCTCCAAGATATACGTTTGAATTGCCTCCGTTTTGTGCCCAGCATACATAATGCCTTCCGTTACATTCAAAATATGTCATATCAAGTGAAAATCCTGTAAACGGAAATGCATCCGTACCATTTGACATAAATTTTCCCTTATCAGTCCAACTGTCGTTATATGGATCGTTTCCATCGCAGGCTATAACGTGGCAGTTTATATCCCACACATTATTTGCCTGTCCGCTTGCTGCAAAATATACATACCACTTTCCGTTTATCTCATGAATTTCAGGTGCCCATATAAATCTGAAGGCACTGTCTGATTCACTTTCATCCCAGATAACCTTTTCCTCTGCATCCTTAAGTCCGTCTATAGTTTCTGCACGTCTTAAAATAATCCTGTCATATCCCTCTTTATCATTTGCACCGTACATTGGATATGATGCTGTAAAATAATAATATCCGTCGCTGCCCTTTGTTACATATGGGTCTGCCCTGTCTGCTATAAAAATTTCCGTTTCTGCTGCATTTGTTTTAATTTCTTCCGGCTTATTTGCCTTATACTCTGCCATAATATCCTCCTCCGATAATGCTTCATCATAAATCTTTACTTCCTTTATAAATCCTGTATAGGTGGCATCTGCAGTATATGCTGACTTACCTATATAAGCTACCATATTATCGCCAAAATCACTTACTTTTTTATTGTGCTTTACTGTATCCACCTTTTCTCCATTAAAATACACAGTAAGCTCCGAAGGTGTAATTATCGTAACATAATGATTCCAGCCTAAACCTGTTGTTGGTCCTTCTGTTCCATTTCCTGCCACTGATGGAGATATACCTGCCTCTGTTTTATATGGCTCGTCTTTATTGTCTCCGTCAGTTATAACTGATTTAAGACTTCCTGATGTATTGCTTGGGTTTAACAGCCAGTAATTTACAGGCATCTGCTCTCCTGTTCCAAAGTATAATGCGCTTGTATTTACGGCACCTGAATAATTTTTAAGCCATACTGATATAGTCAGTGTGTCCTCACCGCGAAACAAATCTGCCGGCATTTCCAGATATGCTCCATCACTAAAGAAGGTCGCACCGTCCTCATAGTCCGTATGCATATTATTCTTATTATAAATCATGGCGTCATATCCGTTTCCCGATGCGTCCTCAAGCTTTACACTGCCCTTTACTTCGTTTAAAGGATAATAAGCTTTTAAACCCTTCACCTCATCATTTGGATTTTTAGTTTCCTCTGTTTTCTTGTCTTCGTTTACATTTGTATCATTTTCATTGTCCTTTTTACTACATCCGGCAAAAGAAGCTGCCACCATAGCCGTCACCGACAAAATACATATTGCTTTTCCTAAAATCCCATACCTTTTTCTCATTCACGTTTCCTCCTCTGATTTTCAATACACTGAGTTCTACTCTTTGTCAAGCCTTCCTAAAAGCCATATGGAACCCTTAAATCTTCTTCCTGCCTCCGGTTCTCCTGTCAGATCCAAATCATTTATGGCTAAGTCCAAAATAATTCCATTGTAATCCACCATCATCAGCCACACCTTTTCCCCTGTAACCGTGTTTATGGTTGATTCTACATCAAGTATTTCCGCTACAATGGAATACCGGTCACACTCAAGTCCATATGGCATAAATGAACTGCTTACTATTGAAAAAATATCCTCCTTTGCTATTCGTCTTGATATCTTTGTATACACATCCATATCCTGAAATGTAAGACTTTCCATAGCTCTTTCATCACCGTTTCTTGCTGCGGCCAAAAGCTTTGTTCTTTCCTTCATCTCCTCATGCTCCCGCTGCAAATCTCTTTCATTTTTACTGATAGGAAGTAAAATGGTTCCGTTTGTTGACAATGCAGACAACGCAATGGGTGTTCTTTTGTAATTAATCTGACCGTTTTCATTCCACTCTACATAATCAAGTGCATTCATAATATAAAATATAACTGAAACTCCCGACCTTAAATCCTCTATAACACCTGTAAAAGAATGATTTGCAAGCCTTTTTTCTACGCTGAAGCCCTCTCTTAAATATGTGTGTCTTCCAAAATAAAAGGGAAAATAATAATCGTACTCCGGCTCTCCCTCATATATGGTGCCATGCCATGTTATACCTATATCTTTTCCAAAATAATGTGTCAGTTCCACATATGTGTCCGGCTCACTTGAGACCAGTGCCGTCTGATTGTCCGGATTTTCAGCTACTTTATTTAAAAGCTCTACTATCTGAGCTTTTGTTTTATACTCACTAAAACCTATTGCTCTTAGGAAACTGTGCATTTCTGCTTTCCTCCCATTATTTTATATATTTATATAAATTCCCATCTTGATATTCACATTATAATCTATTTTATGCAATCTTTCTACTTAAATTTTATGTTTTTTTATTTTCTTGTGGAATGATTTTACAAAATAGATTATAATAAACATATATGTTCTTATCGGAGGTGTAATCGTGGAAAACAAGACAAAGAAAAACTCCCCATTGGTATATTTTATACTAATGTTTATTGTAGCTGTATTTTTTGAACTATACTGGATAAATATTCATCCGTATGACTATTTTATGCTTATAGGTATAGGACTTGTAGTCCTGATAACAGGTTATCTCAGCTTTGACGGTATCATAAAGATGAAAAACGAAGCCGATGACATTAGGAGAGAGCAGAACGAAACTATGATTAAGGCTCAGAAGGCTATTTATCTTGCTACCAAAAAAAATGCCGCTGAGGCTGAAAATATGCAGATTCAAAGTCTTAAGGCCGTAAATGTACTTATGGACAGAATGGTTGAATCCATTACTAAAAAACAAATTGAGGCAAAATCATCCTCAAGTGAACCTGCGGACATATCCGGTCTTATAAATCAGCTTACCGAATCTAATGCAAAGCTGGCTAAGGAGGTACAGAACGCAATTACCGTAAATCAGCTCGTTAAGGCTAATGAGGATCTTATAAAAAATGTTCAGAACGTTTTAAGCGTTCAGCCTGTTACGATGACTGAACCGGTTATTTCTCCTGAGCCGGTCGTAGTTCCTGAACCGGCTGTCACCCCTGAACCTGTCGTGGTTCCTGAACCGACTATCACTCCTGAGCCTATCGTGGTTCCTGAACCGGCTGTCACCCCTGAGCCTGTCGTGGTTCCTGAACCGGCTGTCACTCCTGAGCCTGTTATCGTTCCTGAGCCGGTCGAAGTTCCTGAACCGGATATCTCACCAGTACCATTTGAAACACCTGAAAGTATTCCTGAGGAAATTCCTGTGGCAGAAGATTTTGATACTTCATCAGACAATAATCCTCTTCCAATCTCCGATGAATTTATAAATATGGTAACCGGCACAGATGAAGATTATGATGATACTATCGAAAATGATGATGATACCATTAATATTGATGATATGACTCTGGAGGAGCTTGATGACATAAATTCTTCTCCTTCCCCGATACCTGACGTGATGGATGATGATTCTTCATACCTTACAACAGAGGAAGCTATGGATAATGACATAGCCGGTGCCGAAGCTGCAGTTGCTGACGCATCACAAACCATAGAAGCCATTGAAGCTGCAAATGACCTTGATGAAACTATAGACGAGCCTGAGGCTGCCGAAATAACAGAAGCTATGGAAGATAATGATGACAGCTCAGCTATGGCATCTGCTTTGGAAAAAGGGCCTAACGATGCTCTGTCCCCGGAGGAAATTGCGGCGTTGTTTGCAAACTTGTAAAAAGTCTCGCTCGGCAGCGAGACTTATAAATTCGCATTCGCGAATTTTTT
>CAMENQ010000082.1 GCA_945928585.1 uncultured Roseburia sp.
CTGTTATATGACTGTTCTTCTGTTACCGGTTGAAACTTTTCCATATCACTTACTATCTCACAGCCTTCCGGTGCTTCTATGTCACTTATTCCATCTTTCGCTATGCTATGAGTTTCTTTTTTACCTTCTGCATCATCTTCATTAAATGATGAGCAGCCTGTTAATGTAATAAATAGAAAACTAATTATATATATTTTTATTTTTTTCAACATTAGTCACCTGCCTTTTTGTTTTCGCTCTACACTAGAGAGGATAAAAAAACAACCAAATGATTGCTGTTCCCATGCAGCTATCATCTGGTTGCTTTTTTATGTGCTTATTCAGTAGTAGTTAAATTCATCACGTAGCTTTCTAACTACTGTTCTTATATTATAGCATATCGTTTTTATATTTTTACCCCCTTTTAGTGGGATTTTTTAAGGAAAGCTATTTTCATTCCTTAAAAATTCTAAAACGTAACTTAAAGCTGCTTTTCGCAGTCTCCACCATGAATATGCACATCAAGCTGATTAAATGGTATCTCTATACCTGCTGCATCAAGACCGTTTTTTATCTTTTCTGTCATATCAAAATATACGTTCCAGTAATCCGCTGTTTTAACCCATGCCCTCATTTCAATTGTTACCTGACTGGATGCAAGTTCCTTTACAATCACGGCATTATTTTCCTCATGTAAAATTTTTTCTTCTTTTTGCATAAGGTTTTCTATAACCATTTTGGCATCAGCCATATTTGCGTTGTAGCTTATTCCTACATCAATATCCACCCTTCTTTTATCCTGAGCAGAAACATTTGTTATGGTTGAATTTGTCAGATTGCCATTTGGTATGATAATGGATTTATTATCTATGGAAGAAAGATATGTGTAAAACAAATCTATCTTTTCTACTGTTCCTTCCTTTCCGGAGCCTTCATCAATTATATAATCTCCTACCGAAAAGGGTCTTAGCAGCAATATAAGTACTCCTCCTGCAAAGTTTGAAAGGCTTCCCTGCAGTGCAAGTCCCAGTGCGAGACCTGCCGTACCAAGCAACGCAATAAATGAAGTGGTATCTATTCCTACCTCATTACATACAATAATAATAAGTACAAAATATAATAATGCTCTTGCAAGTGAAAGCAGGAATTTTCTTACGCTTATGTCCATACGGCTTTTTTCAAAAACTTTTTTCAAAAATTTCATTAAAAAACCAATGACAATTTTACCAACTATCAGTATAACGATGGCTATTACAATTTTTATTCCAAACTGTAAAACCTTTGGAAGGTATCCCTCTACAGTCTTTAAAAATTTTGATGCCTCCTCGATAGTGTTATTGGCAGCGCTTTCCAATTCACCCGATACGCTTTCAGCATTTAATAATAAATTATGTATCGGAAACATTATTTTTCCTCCCTGTTAGTTACCTTCTTTTTCCCTTTGTGTTTTTTTTCTTTCCGGCAGAAGTTTTCTTTCCTTTATTGTTTGCAGATGTATTCGTTTTAACAGGCATGTCAGCATTAACAGGCCTTTCCACTTTTAAAGGTTTTTCAGGCTGTGCTGTTTTAACTGGTTCTGCTGCTTTTTCCGGCTTCTCTGCCTTGACTGGCTCTGTTACCTTTTCAGGTTTGTCCGCCTTAACCGGCTCTGCCACCTTTTCAGGTTTCTCTGCCTTGACCGGCTCTGTTACCTTTTCAGATTTCTCTGCCTTGACCGGCTCTGTTACCTTTTCAGGTTTCTCTGCCTTGACCGGCTCTGTTACCTTTTCAGGTTTTTCTGCCTTGACCGGCTCTGCCACTTTTTCAGGTTTCTCTGCCTTGACCGGTTCTGTTACCTTTTCAGGCTTCTTTGCCTTAACTGGCTCTGCCACCTTTTCAGGTTTCTCTGCCTTGACTGGTTCTGTTACCTTTTCAGGCTTCTCTGCCTTGACCGGCTCTGCCACCTTTTCCGGCTTTTCTTCCTTAACCGGTTCTGCTGCTTTTTCCGGTTGTACTACCTTAACTACCTTTACTTGTTCTGCTTCTTTTTCCGACTTGACTGCCTTAACCGGCTCTGCTACTTTTTCTGTCTTTGCTGTCTTTTCCTCTGTTTCAGCCTTAATATACTGCTTTTCCAATTCCTCCGCTACAGTAGATTTCACTGCAGAATACTTAAACATAGCTACAGACAATGGTGCAAGCTTTATTGTGATGGAATTTTCCTTACCATGACTTTCTTCTTTTTTGGAACTCTTTACTCTGTTATTTACCATTCCGTTTCCGCCGTACTTCTCGTCATCTGTATTAAATATTTCTTTATATTTTCCGGCTTTAGGTACTCCTACCTGATATTCCTCATGGGAAATAGTATCAAAGTTACATACTATGAGCATCATATCCTGTGGTTTTTTGCCTTTTCTCACAAATGAGCAGATATTTTCCTCCCATGAAAGGTTGTCTATCCACTGGAAACCTTCTGTGTCATAGTCTAACTCATGAAGTGCCTTTTCTGTCGTGTAAAGCTTGTTCAAATCCTTTACAAGCTGCTGCATGTTATAATGCTTTTTGTCATTGAGACTTGCCCAGTCAAGTTCTCTTTCCTCGCTCCACTCTCTGTATCCCGCAAATTCCTGTCCCATAAAGAGAAGTTTTTTGCCCGGATGAGCCGTCATAAATGCATAAGCAGCTCTGAGATTTGCAAATTTTACAGAATCTTCTCCCGGCATCTTGCTTATCATAGAACATTTTCCATGAACAACCTCATCATGTGAAAGTACAAGAATAAATCTTTCGCTATAATTATATATCATACTGAAAGTAAGCTGACTGTAGCTGTTTTTCCTAAACAGCGGGTCACACTTCATATAATTTGTGAAATCATTCATCCAGCCCATATTCCACTTAAGATCAAAACCAAGTCCCTCATCTGCCACATCACCTGTTACCTTAGGCCATGCTGTAGACTCTTCTGCTATCATAAGAACACCGGAATCATACTTTTTCATCTGGGTATTAAGTTCTCTGAGGAAATCCATAGCTTCAAGATTTTCATTTCCTCCATACATATTGGCTACCCACTCACCATCCTGTTTTCCATAATCAAGGTAAAGCATCGATGCCACTGCATCCATTCTGATACCATCAACATGATACTTCTCTGCCCAGAAAATCGCATTTGAAATAAGGAAATCCCTAACCTCAGGTCTTCCATAATTATAAATAAGAGTGCCCCAGTGAGGATGTGCTCCCTGTCTCGGATCTAAATGCTCATATAGACATGTTCCGTCAAATTTTGCAAGTCCAAACGCATCTCTTGGAAAATGTGCAGGTACCCAGTCTATAATAATACCGATGTTTTCTTTATGCATATAATCCATAAAATACATAAAGTCATCAGGAGTTCCGTATCTGGCTGTAGGTGCGTAATATCCTGTAACCTGATATCCCCACGAAGCATCAAGAGGGTGCTCCATCACAGGCATAAGTTCTATGTGTGTATAGTTCATTTCCTTTACATATTGTGCAAGGATAGGGGCAAGTTCTCTGTAGTTATAGAAGCACTCATTTTCTTCCATACCCTCTATCTTAGGCTTTTTCCATGAACCAAGATGAACCTCATATATAGACATAGGACTATTTTCAAAATTAATATCTTTTCTTTCCTTCATCCATTTATCATCTGTCCATTTATACTTTTCTATATCACATACTACAGATGCATTATCCGGTCTTTTCTGTGCTGCAAATGCATATGGGTCTGCCTTAAGTATATTCTGCTCATTTGACATTTTAATCTCATACTTATACAGCTCACCTTCGGAGAGTCCCGGTATAAACAATTCAAAAACTCCTGTCTCATCCACTCTCCTCATCATATGTCTTCTGCCGTCCCAGAAATTAAAATCACCTACAACACTTACTCTTTTTGCAAAAGGAGCCCATACTGCAAATCTTACACCTTTTACACCATCAATGGTACAGCAATGAGCACCAAGACACTCATATACCTTATAGTTTGTACCGAGATTAAACTTTTTAAGTTCGTGCTTTGGCAGCACATCCTTAAACTGGTATGGATCATAATATGTATAGGTATTTTCATCTCCATAATATGCCTTCACTTTATAATGCCCTGTTTCCTTTTTTGGTACTAGTACTGCAAAATATGAGTCATCTACTTCCTCCGCAGTATATACTCTTGTGCTTCCGTCAAAAATAATCTCTACCTTCACTGCATCAGGTACAAATACCTGTATCAGCTTTTCATTCTTTCTGTTATGTACTCCTAATACAATAAACGGATCGTCAAGGTCCGCAAAAAGCACACCTTCTATATTTCTCCAATCCATTAATTCATATAAATTTGAACTCATAAATCATCCTCCTCTTGATGCCTTATTTTAAATATTATTTCACTTATGTTTTTCACCATAACAATAATCATACGTTTATAATAGAATATCATAAATTAAGCATATTTACAACCAAAAAGTAAAATCGAGCCCAATAAGACTACAATCCACTCTGCCGTACATACAGCATACCGTATACGCATCTGCAAAGCTCTTAAAGGCTGCTAACTTCTTGATGTGATTTTTCCTGCTGCAAAAAACAAAATAAATACAATAAGATTACTCACCACTATACTTGCTCCTGCAGGAATTTCAAGCATATATGATGCCACCATTCCCACGAAGAAGCAGCATACTGATACAAGTACGGACACTATCATTACTGAGCGGAATCTTCTGCATATTCTCATTGAAGACAGTGCAGGGAATATAATAAGACTTGATATAAGAAGTGTACCCATAATTCTCATTCCGATAACAATGGTGACTGCCGTCAGAACTGACAGCATTGTCTTATATACGGTGACCTTTACACCTGTGGCTCTTGCAAAGGTTTCATCGAATGTTATGGCGAATATGCTGTGGTAAAATAATAAAAACAGTAAAAGCACTGCAATGCCAAGTACTACACAGAGTATCGTATCATCTTCGCTTATGGCTAATATACTTCCAAACATAAAGCTGTTTAATTCTATGTTTGTTCCGTCAGAAAGTGCAGTTCCTATGACACCTGTGGCTATAGAACTGCTTGAAATAAGTGCTATGGCTGAATCTCCTTTTATTTTGCTGTTTTCGCTTATTCTTAACAGTAAAAATGCAGCTGCAATAACTATAGGTATAGCAACCTTAAGAGGTGCCATATTAAACGCAAGTCCTACTGCCATTGCTCCAAAGCCTACGTGTGATAAGCCGTCTCCTATCATGGAATATTTTTTTAGTACTAATATAACACCAAGCACTGATGCACACAATGCAACAAGTCCTCCTACCAAAACTCCTCTTGTAATAAAGGAATATGAGAACATATCATTTATTGCCTGAAATACGCTCATATGTATACCTCTGCCTTTCTTTATTAATTAAACAGGCTGTTCATTAAGTTCCTTAAAAAACCTGCTTTCTTTGTATTCCTCTACATTTCCGAAAAAGAAATCTTCCTTTGATAAATGAAGTATCCTGTCGGAATACTCCAACGCTTTATCTATGTCGTGGGTAACCATTATTATGGTAATATTTAATTCCTTATTAAGCTTTCTTATAAGGCTGTACATTTCCCTTATCGCTACAGGATCAAGTCCTGTTACAGGCTCATCCAGAAGTATCATTTTGTCTGTTGCACATAATGCTCTTGCTAAAAGCACTCTCTGCTTTTGACCTCCTGAAAGGTCTGCAAAGGATTTTTTTATATATTCTTCCATGCCAAGTTTATATATATTCTGTCTTGCTTTTTCCTTTGCTTTTTTGCTGTAAAAAGGAGATAAGCCCTTGCTGTTCTGACAGCCTGAAAGCACTACTTCATATACGGATGCAGGAAATTCCTTCTGCATGGGATTTTGCTGTGATAGATAGCCTATATGGCTTTTTAATAATTTGTCTTCAAACTTAATCTCACCGCTTTTTACAGGCACAAGTCCAAGTATTCCCTTTAATATAGAGCTTTTTCCTGTTCCGTTTTCTCCTACTATACTGATGTATTCACCCTCCTCTACGGAAAAACTTACATCAGATACCACTATGTCTTTTTCATATCCTATAGTAATATTTTTACATTCTAATTGTGACATTTTTTACTCCAATTCTCTATAAAAGTCTTCATTTCGGAACATTTCACGCGGCAAATGGCGCAAATTTCAAATCTGCATCTTCCATCATGGCTATTTTATGACACTCCTGCACAAATAGTCGTGTGATATTAATTTAAGCCTTTTTTCAGATTTTCAACATTTTGTCTCATAATAGATACATATGTTGCTCCATTTTTAAATTCATCGCTTGACACATTATGACATGAGTGGAATAAAAGTATATTTCCTCCAACCTCATCTGCTATGGTCTGTGCAGTCTTTGTGCTGGCAAGCTCCTCATAAAAAACTGTTTTTGCTCCATTTTCCTTCATTTCATCAACTATGTGTGAAACAAGCCTTGCACTCGGCTCAGTTTCTGATGAGCAGGAATCAAAAGCCGATTCATAATTAAGACCATATTCCTCCACAAAATATAAAAGTGCAAATCTTCCGCCAAAATACATAGTATCATATTTTGCTTCCGACACTACCTGTCTGAAATCACTGTCTATCTGCTCTATCTGCTCTATATATTTTTCAGCATTTTCCCTGTAATAAGTTTCATTTTCAGAATCTATTTTACAAAGTTCTTCTAAAATATTGTTTATCATAATAATGGCATTTTTCGGACTTGTCCATATATGAGGGTCATATTCATGGGAATGTGTTTCTTCTTCAATATGTTCTTCCTCGTCTTCGTCATGGTCACCCTTACATAAAGTAATATTTTCTGAAGCATCCAGTACATCTAAGTCCTTATTGTCAATGCCGTCAACTATTGTAACTGCCCAAGGCTCCATATATTGTCCTGTATAAATAAATAAATCAGCCTCGTTTATTTTTATCATATCTGATGCGGAAGGGTCATAATCGTGGGACTCCGTTCCCGGCTTAAGTAAAAGTGTAACATCAGCCTTGTCTCCGGCTATCTGTCTTACAAAGTCATACTGTGGAAAAAGCGTCGTAACTATTGAAAGCTTTTCTGTTTCCTTAGATTCCTTTTTTGTACAGCCTGATACAGGCATTATACATATTACTGTCATGCATACAAGTAATATGGAAATTATTCGTTTATATATGGTATTCATTAAATACACCCTCCACTTTAATATTTAAATATTTTTATAACAGCATTTTATCTCATCTATTACATTCTAATTTCGAACTGCAGTTTCAAATTCAGCCCAAATATGAAACTAAGTTTCATATTTAGGCTGAACTATAATACCATACATTATTTAATTGTCAAGCATTTTTTCCTTTCACTACCTGAACAAAATCTGATACAGGTACAGGCTTTGAATAATAATAGCCCTGTATATACTCACAATCAAGCTCATTTCCAAAGAAATTTGCCAGTTCCTTAGTTTCCACTCCCTCGATAACTGTTTTCATATTCATATCCTTAATCATCTTTATGCTGTTTCTCAGAACTATCTCAAGCTTTGGATTATCTTCAAGTTTTGTAAAGGATTTGTCAATCTTTACTATTTTAAGAGGGAGTGATGCTATTCTGAACATATTTGAATAGCCTGTTCCAAAATCATCTAATGAAAATTTAATTCCTGCTTCCGAAAGCTTTTTTATGTTTGCCCCCATAACATCCTTTGCATAAGCTACCGCTGTTTCTGTTATCTCTAAATTTATTCTGTCATGTGACACTCCATACTTATCCATTAAACCGATAATATCATCTGCCAGTCCCGGATACATACATTGGGCAACCGAAAGATTTACCTCTATGTAGTCAAGCCCAAGACTTGAAAAATCATCATTAGAGATAAATTTACATACTGTTTCTATGACAAAATTACCAATCTGATGAATATTCCCATTTTTTTCAGCTGCCGGAATAAAAATTTCAGGTGAAATAAATCCGTACTCCTTATCTTTAAGTCTTAAAAGTGCCTCTGCAGAATTGTATTTTTCATTTTTAACATCATAAATAGGCTGGTAATATACTTCAAAACTGTTATTTTTTAAGGCTCTTTCCAAAATAACATCTATATTTTTCATAATGTCATATTTGCTATCCTTAAGTACCTCCGCCGCATACATTACCTGACCTGTGTACGGTCTTTTTGCAACGCTGTTTTCAAAAGCAATCATAGAATCAAAATCATCTATATCCTCCGGACACCTTACAAGGCACACATTTGTGTGAGGCACAATTCCCACCTTTTTAAGTGTAATATTTTTCTTTGAGGCTTTGCTTATAGCTTCAGCCGCCTCCTCTGCCTTATCAAAATGCTCCTTGTCTAATATCACTCTGTAGGAGCCTCTGCCCAAATAATACATTTCTGCTCCAAGCTTAAGTCTTTTATCCAGGGATACGAAACCAGCTGCAATAAGATACGTGGCTTTTACTGCATTGTCATAACCAAGCACCTCTTCTATAGCACCATATTTTTCTATATCACATACAATGATTCTCATAGGTTTTTTGTTGATAAACGCTCTTTTCAAATCATTCATATATGCTGAATATTTACCAAGTTCAGTCACTTCATCTATTCTCCGGTCAGGTCTGTGGACAATAAGTACAATAAACAAAAGCCCAAGTGCATTAAAAAACATTTCTATAAGCATATCAGGCTTTAAGTATTGTATTATCACAGCTATAAGTAACAGAGGAAATACGCCTAAAAGTGGTATCATATTTCGTTTTTCGATTATCTTCCTGTATGAAATTATATATCCTAAAGCATATATTGTATAAATGGCAGCAGATATATACAATAAAACAAAACCGTCTCCTCTTATATAGTTATAACTGCTTCCGTTTTTCTCCATAGTAAATATAAAGCCTGTCCACGGACTGGACAAGGTTGCAATGCACACTACACAA
>CAMENQ010000083.1 GCA_945928585.1 uncultured Roseburia sp.
GATACTTACAGGAACGCACTGCGTTCCTGATAAAGTATGTATCGGAAAGTTGAATTAAAGTGAAAGATATTTTCAGCATGTGGAATAACTGTGAAAGATTTTTAAGGATGATTAATATATGAAAACAATTAAAAAAGAATTTTACGTAGAAATAAAAAATACAAAAAGCAGATTTATTTCCATTTTATTAATAGTTGCACTGGGAGTGGCTTTTTTTGCCGGAATCTGCTCAACAGAGCCTGATATGAGATTATCGGCTGACAAATTTTATGACGACGGGAATCTTATGGATATAAGAGTATTGTCAACTACGGGAATTACTGAGGATACAGTTAAAGAAATAGAAAATACAGATGGTGTAAAAAGAGCAGAAGGAGCCTATATTTGCGATTTTATTAATAAAATAGATGACAAGGAGGGAGTTGTCTCACTCCAGTCGTATACTGACGGTATAAATGAGCCTGTTATGCAGGAGGGAAGGCTGCCACAGGAGGATAATGAGTGTATAGTAGAAAAATCCTATGCGAAAAACCATAATTTAAAAATAGGTGATGAGCTTACTCTGACATCAGGCAATGAAATACCTGTAGAAATGAGTATTAAGGAAAATACATTTAAGATAACAGGAATATACACATCTCCCTATTACATTGGAAGAGACAGAGGAACTACCACCATAGGAAACGGAAAAACAGATGGTATCATTATGGTAAATGCTTCCGTATTTTTACAGCCTGTATACAGCACCTGCTATATTACTGTTGAGGGAGCAAAGGAAGAAGAAGCATATACAGAGGAATATGATGATGTAGTGGAAGCAGTTAAGAAACGTATAGAGGATTTGGTGGCAGGACTTGACGGAACATATTATGTACTTGACAGAACATCAATACAGACATATGTGGAATTTGACCAGGATGCACATCGTATAGGAAATATAGGCAAGGTTATACCGGTAGTATTTTTTATAGTTGCTGCACTTGTAAGCCTTACCACCATGACAAGAATGGTAGAGGAACAGAGAACACAGATAGGTACACTTAAGGCATTAGGCTATACTAAAACAGAGGTAGCAGGAAAATATATAAAATATGCGTTACTGGCGTCGGCCATAGGAAGCCTGACAGGAGGAATTGTTGGAAGCCTTGTGTTGCCGAGAGTTATAATTAATGCATATAGGATGCTGTATATCATTGATACTGTTCTTACACCTGTAAATGTATTTTATTTCACATTGGCATGCGGGGTTGCCATTGTTCTTGTGACGCTTGCCACAGTATTTTCATGCTACAGGGAGCTTATGGACTGCCCGGCTGCACTTATGAGACCGCAACCACCGAAAAAAACAAAGAAGGTATTCCTTGAACATATTCCTGTTATATGGAACAGAATAAGTTTTTCAGGCAAATCAACCATACGAAATCTTTTAAGATACAAAAAACGTCTGATTATGACGCTCTTTGGAATAAGTGGCTGTATGGCACTTCTGGTAGTGGGATTTGGTGTAAAGGACTCAATTAATTCAATAGTAGGAATACAATACGACGAGCTGCATATGTATGATATAGTGCTTGGTTTAGAAAGCAGTCTGTCGGATGAAGACAGGGAAAATATAGAAAGTAAGCTTAAATCAAATGAAGCTGTAAGAGATTATATTTTTATCAGAAACAGCTCGCTTACGCTGGAGGGAGATGAGGCAAGCCTTACAGGGTATATGTATGTTGCACAGGATACAGATAAATTTACTGATTTTATAAAGCTCCGAGACAGAAAGGAGCATGAAAATTATGTAATGGCAGATGATACCATAATGATATCTGAAAAGGCAGCCGATAAGCTTGGAGTAAGTAAAGGTGATACAATAACTCTTGCATTTGGAACAGCAGACAGGTATGAAGCTGTTATAGGAGAGATAGTAGAAAATTATGTGTACCACAATATTTATATGTCACAGGCTATGTATGAAAAGCTTATAGGAAGTACAAAGCCTAATCAGATATTAATATCCCTTACGGCTGACGGAAAAGACAGCGAAGAAATTATTATTGAGGAGCTTTTGAAGTGCAGTGGAGTAAGCGGAGTTTCCTATATAGATAAAATGCGAAGCGGATTTGAAGATATGCTTAGCAGTATGGACGTAATAATTGCCGTAATAATAATAGCTGCAGGAGGGCTTGCATTTATAGTACTTTATAACCTGAATAATATTAACATAAGCGAGAGAAGGAGGGAACTGGCGACACTTAAGGTATTGGGTTTTTACGATATTGAGGTATCAAGGTACATATACAGGGAAAATGTTATAATAACCATAATTGGAATAGTAATAGGAGCTTTCCTTGGAGTACTTCTTCATAAATTTGTAATTATTACGGCAGAGGTTGATATGGTAATGTTTGGAAGAAGCGTAGAACCATTAAGTTTTGTGTGGAGCAGTCTTCTGACTATTTTATTTGCGGTAATAATAAATATTTCAATGCACTATAAGCTTAAAAAGGTTGATATGGCAACATCATTAAAGAGTGTAGAATAACAGCGCAGAAATGAGGTAAATATGAAATTCAGACCATGTATAGATATTCATAACGGTAAGGTAAAGCAGATAGTAGGTGGAACACTTACAGACAACAGGGATTTTGCAGAGGAAAATTTTGTATCGGGACAGGATGCAGGCTTTTATGCAAGGATGTATAAGGAGGACGGACTTACGGGAGGACACGTTATACTCCTTAATGGAACTGATTCACCATACTATGATGCAACTAAGGAGCAGGCACTTTTAGCTCTTGAAAACTACAGAGGAGGGCTGCAGGTCGGAGGAGGAATAAACATTAAAAATGCTAAAGGGTATCTTGAGGAGGGAGCATCACATGTCATAGTAACCTCATTTGTTTTTAAGGATGGAAAAGTAAATTATGATAATTTAATAAGGCTAAGCCGTGTAACAGGAAAAGACAGGCTTGTTTTGGACGTAAGCTGCAGAAAGAAAGACGGAAAATATTACATAGTTACAGACAGATGGCAGAAATTTACGGAAGTAGCCTTAAGTGAGGAGGTATTTTACAGGCTTTCAGCCTATTGTGATGAATTTCTCATTCATGCCGTAGATGTTGAGGGAAAGGCTAAGGGCATAGAGGAGGAACTGGCAGAAATGATGGGAAAGCTTGCAGGCTTTAAGATGACGTATGCAGGCGGAATAGGCAGTATGGAGGATATAGAAAAGCTTAGAAACTTAGGAAAAGGAGCAATAGATTTTACGGTGGGAAGTGCGCTGGATATATTTGGAGGGCAGCTTCCTTACAGTGAAATAAGAAAATTTAAATAGAAAGTATATTACTACACGAGAAAGGATTTATTATGATACTTAATGTAGAAAATTTAAGCCATGGCTTTGGAGACAGAGCTATATTTAATAATGTCTCATTCAGACTTTTAAAGGGAGAGCATATAGGACTTGTTGGAGCAAACGGAGAAGGAAAGTCCACATTTATGAATATAGTAACAGGCAAGCTTATGCCTGATGAGGGTAAGGTGGAATGGAATAAAAATGTAAGAGTAGGTTATCTTGACCAGCATGCTGTACTTACAAAGGGAATGACCATCGAAGAGGTTTTAAAAAGTGCATTTACATATCTTTTTGATATGGAAGCAAAAATGAATGAAATATGTGACCATATGGCTGATGCCGATGAAAACCAGATGAACGAAATGATGGAGGAGCTGGGAACCATACAGGATATGCTGACAAATCATGATTTTTACATGATAGATGCAAAGGTGGAGGAAATAGCAAGAGCATTTGGCATACTTGAACTGGGACTGGACAAGGATGTAACAGAACTAAGCGGCGGACAGAGAACAAAAATTCTTTTGGCAAAGCTTTTATTGGAAAAGCCTGACATACTTCTTTTGGATGAGCCGACAAACTATCTGGATGCAAACCACATAGAATGGCTTAAAAGATATCTGCAGGAGTATGAAAATGCATTTATACTTATATCTCACGACATACCATTTTTAAACAGTGTTGTAAATATTATTTATCATATGGAAAATCAGGAATTGAACAGATATGTAGGTGATTATGATAAATTTATGGAGGTATATGAGGTAAAAAAATCACAGCTTGAGGCAGCATATAAGAGACAGCAGCAGGAAATAGCAGATCTTAAAGACTTTGTTGCAAGAAATAAAGCAAGAGTTTCCACAAGAAATATGGCAATGTCAAGACAGAAAAAGCTTGATAAGATGGAAGTCATAGAGTTAGCAGGAGAGAAACCAAAGCCGGAGTTTAATTTTAAGGAAGCAAGGGCAGCAGGAAGGATAATATTTGAAACAGATGACCTGGTTATAGGATATGATAAGGAAACACCACTGTCAAAGCCGATAAACTTAAGAATGGAGAGAGGTGAAAAGATAGCACTTATAGGAACAAACGGAATAGGAAAAACTACATTCTTAAAAAGTGTTCTTGGATTAATACCTGCACTTGGCGGAAAAGTAACACTAGGAGATTATCTTTATAAGGGATATTTTGAGCAGGAAATAGAGGGCGGAACAAATACATGTATAGAAGAAATATGGGATGAATTTCCTTCATACACTCAGTACGAGGTACGCTCAGCACTTGCAAAATGCGGGCTTACAACAAAGCACATAGAAAGTCAGGTCAGGGTACTTAGCGGAGGAGAGCAGGCAAAGGTACGTCTCTGTAAGCTTATAAATAAAGAGACAAATGTACTTTTACTTGATGAGCCTACAAACCATTTAGATGTAGATGCAAAAGAAGAATTAAAAAGAGCACTTACAGAATACAATGGTTCCATACTTTTAGTATGCCACGAACCGGAATTTTACGATGGTCTGGCAGATAAAATATGGAATCTGGAAGAGTTTTCGTTACTAAGCTGATTATAAAAAATTATATAACAGGGCTTCTAAGAACGCAGTATTCAAATTTTGGAGACATAGTTTCACACTCTTCTGTTTCTAAAACAAAGCAGCTCAGGTATAATGCTGAGCTGCCAAAAAGATTCTTTATTATAACTTATGGTAAAGAAAACTGTTTCTGATCTTATCTTAAATTTTTATTTCTTTTCACCACATACGAACTGATTATGAAAAGCATCATACGGACAAGGCTTTCCAAAGAAATATCCCTGACAGTAATCCGGAGCAAGGGACTTCATACGTGTCAGTTCATTATTGTTTTCAATACCTTCCACACAAACCTTAAGCTTAAGACTGTGGCCCATATCATTTATTAGCTTTAGGAGATTAAACTCATATTCATTTTCTAAAGCCTGTACTGTAAAGGAACGGTCAATCTTTAAGATATCCGGTCTTAAATCATACAGGTAGTGGAAGTTTGAATAGCCTGTACCAAAGTCGTCTAAGGCAACCATAATGCCGTGGTCCTTAAGCTTTGTCCACATTTTCCGTATGTGTGAATCAGATGCCATCTGACCGCTTTCCGTAAGCTCAATTATGACATCGTTTGGATTGACTTCATACATAGATACGGCATTAATTATCTCATCAATAATGTCACTCTTAACAACCTGAATGTATGAAACATTAATGCTGATTTTAAAATCAGGTATATGTTCTTTTATTCTTTTGCAGGTTTTAATGGATTCGTGTAAAATCCATTTTCCGGCAGGAATAATCAGACCTGTCTCCTCGAGAATAGGAATAAACTCCATAGGAGACACAAGACCAAATTCTTCTGTATTATAGCGCATAAGTGCTTCTGCACCATAAATATCATTTGTATCTAATGTAAACAAAGGCTGAAAATATGCCTCAAAACCTTTGAAATCATTGTCAACAGACTGCTTTAAAAGCTGAGTCAGCCGTCTTCTCTTTAAGAAAATCTCATAGTCCTCGTTAGTGTATACATAGCAGTTGTTTTTACCGCGCTTTTTAGCAGAGGTCAGTGCAAATTCCGAAAGCTTAAGTATATTATCAAATGTATATTCTTCCACGGACTCTAACATAAGAAGTCCGCCGGAAATTGTAAATACTGCAATATAATGATTATCAACAACAAAATTGTCTATTGTGCGGCGGATTTTTTTGTAAAGATTAATGGCATCAGCCTGCGAGCCTCCATTAAAATCAACAATAATAAATTCATCAGAGGTAGCACGGTAAAGGTGCTGATTTGATGAGAGACATTTGGAAATACATTCGGCTATCTTGAATAAAATAAAATCTCCATATTCAACACCAAGTTTTTCATTTATTTCTTTAAAGTCATCAGGACCAAGTCTTAAGACAAATCCGTCAGGATATGGTCCTGTATATGAACCAAGTAAATCTTTAAGACTTGCCAACCCCAGCAGTCCGCTTATATTGTCTGCTTTTTGATGAGTACCTATTTCATTTACGCATCCAATCATATAAAGAGCTCTGCCGGATACCTTATCACGAACAACATTTCCACGACAGTTTATCCAGACAGGACGTCCGTTTCTGTCTACCCATCGGTACTGCATATTGTGGGAGGATTTCATGCCTGCAAGTATGGCATTTAAATCTTCCTGAAGAGAAGACAAATCCGGCGGATATACAAAAAGCTCATGGTTTTTTACAACCTCATGAAATGCATTTGTCTTAAATGGAAATTTTTCTACAGCAGTAGGAGAAATATAATAAAAGTCATTTATAAAATCATATACATAGACGTAGTCATCTAAACACGAGTATAGTATGTCAATAACATCACAAAGGTAATCTACCTTTATGTCACTTAAGATATTTCCCAGTTCATCCATATGTCTTTAAACCTCCCTGTAAAAATATAAAACCTTAACTATTTGTAATAAATTATATATCAAAAGTCACAATAAAACAAGTCGGTTAAAGATATTTTTAGGTAAAAATAGTAGAAATATGAAAAAGAATAATATATAATGTTAAAGATTGATAAAAATCAAAAAAGGAGAGGGTAAAATGTATGAAATAAAAATAACAGACAAAAAGAAAGCAGCTATAAGAAAAGGAATGATAGGACTTTTTTTTGAGGATATAAACTATGCGGCAGATGGCGGCTTATATTGTGAAATGATTGAAAATTATAACTTTGAAGCTTTAGAAGCCTCAGGAGATTATGATGATTATCATACAGTATATGACGGATTGTATGGATGGGAGCCTTATCCAGATGATGGAACGGGAGCTATGCTTGAAACACTTGACACAGACAGCATCAGCAGTGTAAATCCTCATTATCTTGTATTTACTGCGTCAGATGAACAGACCGGTTTTTCAAATAAGGCGTATGATGGGATTTATCTGAATAAAGGTGAAAAATATAAAGTTTCATTATATACAAGAAGAATGGGATATGATGGGGGAATTTACGGTGTTATAGATTTATGGGGAGAAGAAGTTCAGAGAATAGAGCTTTTACCTCCGGAAAAAGGCGAAAGTTCAGATAATAAATGGCAGAAAACAGACATAGAATTTATTGCAGAACAGGATGTATGTGCAGGTACCTTTGCAATAGTTCTTGAGCATATGGGAAGAGTATGCTTTGATTTCATTTCCCTTAAGCCTTCCGATGCAGTGTGCGGAGTATTCAGAAAGGATCTGGCAGAAAAACTGAAAGCATTAAAGCCGGGATTTTTAAGATTTCCGGGAGGATGTATAGTAGAAGGAAACACACTTGAGAACCGTTATCAGTGGAAAAACAGCATAGGAAGATTAGAGGACAGAAAAAATAACTGGAACCGCTGGGCAGTTCATGGCAATAATAAAGAAAATAATTTTAAAGGTGAATACAGCCATTATAATCAGACACTTGGACTTGGCTATTATGAGTATTTCCTTTTGTGTGAATACCTTGAATGTGAGCCCCTTCCTGTGGCAAATGTCGGCCTTGCATGCCAGTACCAGTCAACACAGCTTGTGGAAATTGAGGATGCAGAATTTAAACAATATATACAGGATACACTTGATTTAATAGAATTTGCCAATGGAGACTCATCAACAAAATGGGGAAAAGTAAGATGTGAAATGGGACATCCGGAACCATTTAACCTGAAAATGACAGGTATAGGAAATGAGCAGTGGGAGACAGAAAAGGTACGTTTCTTTAAACGATATGATGCATTTGAAAAGGCAATACATAAAAAATACCCGGATATGCTTCTTATAGGTTCGGCTGGACCTGATGTAACAAGTAATCATTATACTGATGCATGGACATTTTACAGAAATAAACAAAAGGAACTTGGAAAGGACATAAACAGATATGTATATGCGGTAGATGAGCATTACTATCAAAAGCCTGATTGGATGCTTCAAAACAGTGGCTTTTATGATAATTATCCGAGAGATATAAAGGTGTTTGCAGGCGAATATGCAACACATGTTGTACCGGGATCCTTTAACAATCCGTCATCAAATAATTTATATGCAGCACTTTGTGAGGCAGCATTTATGACAGGACTTGAGCGTAATGCAGATGTGGTGGAGCTTGCTTCCTATGCACCGCTTTTTGCAAGAATAGGATATACCCAGTGGTCACCTGACATGATATGGTTTGACGGAAAGACATCATACGAAACGCCAAGCTATTATGTACAGCAGATGTATTCATTATATACCGGCAGCATGGCACTATATACTGAATTGCAGGAGGAGCTGTCTGAAAAGGTATATGTTACAGCTTCATTTGATGGGAAAAATAAAAATCTGTATATAAAGCTTGTAAATGTTACAGACAATGACATAGAAATTTTA